>JAFSTJ010000218.1 GCA_017450525.1 Victivallales bacterium
AGCCCGCTGAAGCTGTTCGGTGCATCAGGTGAGATGCTGTCAGGCACATTCTTCGTTCGCACAGGAGACAAGGAAGTCCGCAGTATTAGCGTAAAGCTGAATGGTCTTCAAGGCGAACTGTACAACATTATGTATATCCACCATAGTATACCATCTGAACGTCGTGCCTGGATTGGGGCCAACCATCTGCTGCCAGCGGAGGCAATTGATTTGAAGCCATTCTACTCGTATGCCTGGCGACTGCGCCTGAAAGGCCCCGCACGTCCAGGCAAGTACAACGGAAATATTGAGGTTTCGGCAGAAGGCCATACGGAAAAACTGCCAGTGGAAGTCATCATCCATCCTCTCAAACTGCCAGAACTTAATGACCATTACATCGCAATGGACGGCGATGGCATATCTGGACCTTTTGCGGCAGACCTGATGCGATATGCCAAAGAAGAACTTGGCTGCACCACGGCGCACCTGCGCATGGCATGGCCAACATCCAGCAGATTTGAACTTGATGAACATGGAATGCCAATCAAGGCAATCAGCGTTGGTGGCTATGATGCGAAACGCTATGACGACTGGCTGGACGCATTCATCAAGGCAGACTTTCCCGTCAAGACACCTTGGATCGGACTTATGAGCATTGCCTCAAAAAAAGAGCCATTCAACCAGGGGCCATTCAAGCCATTTTCTAAAGAATACTGCCAGGCTGTCAAGTTAAGTTACGAATTTCTACGGGACCGCGCACAGAAGAAGGGATTGCCAGGCATTCTGGTAGATTTCGGCGGCGAAATGGGCGTTGGACTTCATGTTCCCTCCGAACAGACCATTTCCAGCGCAATCAAATTGTACCAGCTGGTCAATGGAATGCCAGGCGTGAAGACATCCTACCGCTGCAACTGCTACGCCACCGTGGAGCGTTTCAATCCGTATCTTGATGTCCAGGGCGTGCGCGGAAAACTCAGTTGGAAATCTGCCGACCAGATCACGGAACTCGGCACAAAGAAACACATCTATTCCTACAGTGTAGGCGGTCGTTTTCTGAATGGCTATCATTCATGGGCTCATGGTGCAAGGGGAAATCTCCGCGAATACATGTGCTATGACCACGAATACTATAGGCACAGACCCAAAATGGGAGGAGCATCCACCGCTCACGATCAATCTGTGATGAGCGGAGAGAACAAGCCACTGCTGACTGTCCGCTCCGAGGACTTCCGTGGCTCGGTGGTGGACAGGCAATACCTGCGCCTTCTGGATGAGGCAATTGACAAGGCACCACATTCCGTAGCCAGGACAAAGGCCGAGGCACTGCGGAATATGCTGAGAAATACCTGCCTTAACTATAACTTCGTCGATCATAACAACACTGGCAGCAGCCCCTGGGAATGCATACGGCTGTATCTTATGCGCCACGCGATAGTAGAATGCGTCCTTGATTTGCAGAATAACAACACAGAAGCCATTCCCGAATACAAGACACCACCCCTGTCGAATTCCGTGGAGAAGCCCGAAATGCCGCAAATTGACGTGGGAAATGTTCCTTTGGAAGCACAGCAGGATTTCAATGATACCGCATGGCCTAAAATCAAAACTGGAACATGGGAATCACAAGGCTATATTTACGACGGTTCCGCCTGGTACAGAAAGACCTTTGATCTAAAGGAACTGGACAAGCCACGCATCGTCTTCGAAGGGGTTGACGAGCAGGCATGGATATGGCTGAACGGAAAATACATCGGGCATCATGACGGTTGGGACAAGCCATTCTCATTTCCGCTTGAACAAGCCGCCGTGAAGGGACGAAACACCATTTGCGTTCTGGTGTTCGACAGTTCATTCCAAGGAGGCATCTGGAAGCCTGTCAAGGTAGTTAACGGTACTTCAGAACAGGTCTTGAACAACTGGAATTTCATCCTCAAGCCAGGGAGGCAGAAACTAAATACCTTCCAGTTAAAGGACGGTCCCTTGGTGCCAGCAGGAAGCAGCAAACTGTGTCTGAGCATGTTGCTGTTTGACTTTGATGACTTCAGGCTGAGTACCGATATGGAAGTCTGGCTGGATGGGGAAAAACTGCCTGTCAAAGTTGTTCCATACCAAAAACTGACGCTGGACATTCCAGTGCCCCCGCTTGCCAAAGGGGCACATAATCTGCTGCTGAAATCAGCAGGGAAAACTGCAATGTCCTACGATTTCTACGGCATCTGAAAAACAAATATCAAGCATAACATTGGACTAATGGGGCAATCTCACCCCGTTCCTCCCGATAATTAACATCAATCATAGAAGCAGGTATTCAAATGGAATCAAAAGCACTTTTTCAACTGTTGCAGCAATCCATCAGCGGCGAATCAATCCAGTCCTTTGCGGAGCAATTCCGCAAGTTCCCGCTTAAATTAAGTTATTCCTCATACGCTCAGGGCATCAGTTTCCTGGCAGAACAGTACAAGTCATTCGGGCTGGAGGCCGAAGTGCTGGATTTTCCAGCAGATGGCAAGACTGTATATGCCGACCGCCATTTTCCTCTTGCCTGGGACGTGGAGGACGCATGGGCGGAAATAGACGGTCTGCGCATCGCCGACTACAAGGAATGCACTTATAGCGTCGTGCCATTCTCCAATGACAGTAAAGGCATTCAGAAGGCAAGCATAATTCCCTACGATGAACTGCCCGAAGCTGGAGACCTGACAAAAATCGTCCCTTTAATCACAAAAATGCCCAGTGGCGCAATTGTCCTAAAACTCATTGACAGGGGCTGCCTCGCATTCATGGCAACTGTCAATCTCCAGCCAATACATCCGTCTCTGGATGACACACGCCGCTGGTACAACGACCTGTTCGGCGCAGGACAGATAGACTACCGCGACCGCACATGCTGTGGCTTCTCGCTGACACCGCGCATCGCCCGCGAACTAATGGCACGCTACGCGGAAAAGGGTTCCATTCCCGTAAAATACCTGATGAAGACACGGACATACGCGGGCAAGGCACCTGCAGTGACAGCAGTACTGAAAGGAAAATCCGAGCGCTGCTTCTTCATAACTGCACACGCATACGAGCCACACGCCACAAACAATGTGGCAGGCGTCTCCTGTTGCCTGGAAATCGCGCGGACATTGTCCCGCCTCATCAAGGAAGGCAAACTGCCTCAACCTGAATACTCGATTCGCTTCTTCCATGGCCTGGAAAATTTCAGTCTCTATGCCTGGGGCATGTCGCACAAGTACGAGATGAAAAATGCGCTGGGCGGCGTTTCGCTGGATTCATTCGGTCGAAGCGAAGCGGAAGGCTTCAAGGAGCATTTTGTCCTGCGCCGCAGTCTGAACATACATCCATCAAACCAGCATTCTGCGGCCAGGCAATATCTGGAACTCGCCTCCAAGGCAAGCGGCATTTCATTTGAGGTCAAGGAGGCCTCGAAGAACAACGAAGACCTAATGCAAGACCCCATGTTTGGTCCAGCGTGGAATCTGTTCTATGGCTCGCTTTGGGAAGAGCCCCTTGCAACCTATCCACGTTGCTACTTCTACCATACCAGCAATGACACACCTGACAAGTTGTCGCCGGTTGCCCTTAATGCTGGAGCCTCCTTTGCAGCATCGCTGGCAGTTGATACAGTGACACGCCGCTCAGCCCTGCAACGTGCACAGCGTGCCGCACAGGATTGGAAACTGATTGTTCGGGACAAATGCCTGGAGGCACTGAAACTGGAAGACAACGAACCTGAACTGCGCATGATTCGCGCACAGAGACTGGCCGCATGGAGTGAACTGGCCATGTCCTCTGCCGCCACTGCCATTGGCAATGAAGGTCTCATTGCGGAATTCCGCATATTTGCCACAAAGCAATTCAATGCCGCATACCAACTTCTAATCGGCGCAAAGCCGCCCAAAATCAAGTCAAAAGAAGGGAAGGCAATAATTGCTCGCACCATGCCAGGCCCAATAGGACTAGGCTGCATTGAGGAAGAACTGCGTCCACTGGCAAAGGAGGCAATGGGCTACGCGTGCAATGAATATTGGTGCTTTGACGAATGTGGCACCAACTACTTCTATTTTGACGGCAAGCGTACTGTATTCCAGGTTGCATTGGCTGTCTGGAGCACACGCCCATACGGTGCTCATGAAGCAAAAGACGGACTTGCAAAAGAATTATACCGCCAGTCAAAGTTGGCTGAACTAGTTGTAAAAGCAGGCCTGGCTGTAACAAAGTAGCACATCAACAAAACTATCAAATGGATTGACCTATGACCAACTGCATGCAGAAACTTCAGAACAGGGAACCGCTCCTCTGGCGGAATCCCGAATATGAAGATAAAATATCCGCCTGCGAATATTCCCTGGACGACATGCTGGATGCGGAGGCAAGGCTGGCGCGTTTCGCCCCACTTCTAGCGCAACTTTTCGAAGAGGCTGCGGAACAATTCGGCATTATTGAATCACGGCTGCTTGACATACCGAGGCTGGCGGAAAAACTATGTCCAGGCGCAAAAATGCTGCTGAAGGCAGACCACGACCTGCCAGTGGCAGGTTCGGTTAAGGCACGGGGCGGCATATACAACGTACTATGCTTTGCGGAAACGCTGTGCCTGAAAAACGGCCTGTTGCAATACGGGGACAACTATCGTAAGATGGCAAATGCATCAATCCGCGACCTATTCGGGCACTATACGGTATCGGTGGGCAGTACAGGCAACCTTGGTTTGAGCATCGGCACCATTGCAGCGGCGCTGGGCTTCAAGGCACGTGTGCACATGTCCGCGGACGCAAAGGAGTGGAAGAAGCAACTGCTACGGTCGCGTGGCGTGGAGGTAATCGAGTATTCAGGCGATTACTCCAGCGCTGTGGCACAGGGACGCAAGGAGGCCGAGGCAGATCCCTACTCATATTTTGTGGATGACGAGAATTCTCCTGAATTGTTTCTTGGTTATTCGACCGCGGCTTTCCGCCTGCGAGACCAACTGCGTCTGCGCGGCATCACGCCCGATGCGGAGCATCCACTTTTCGTGTATCTTCCATGCGGCGTAGGCGGTGCCCCTGGTGGCATCTGCTTTGGCCTCAAGACCATATTCGGGAATGCCGTGCATTGCTTCTTTGCAGAACCTGTGGAAGCCCCTTGCATGACACTTGGCCTCATCAGCGGCAAGCATGACAAAATCAGCGTGTATGACATCGGCTTGACCAATCAGACGCTGGCAGATGGCCTGGCGGTGGGGCGCCCATCAGCGTTTGTGGGACGTATCATCCGCAACATGGTCAGCGGCTGCTTCACAGTCAAGGACGAAACTCTAACGGAATACCAGCATATTACCCGTGAAACTGAACAACTAAAAATTGAGGCATCCGCAGCGGCTGGTTTCGCAGGGCCAGAAATGGTATTGAACTCGGACTACTGCAAGACATTTGGACTAAATCCAGCCAATATACTGCACATTCTCTGGACTACTGGCGGACGCTATCTGCCTGAATGAATTCTCCCGCTGTCCCCACGAAAATCAAGTTGTTCCTTGCGAAAATATGAAGAAACATCTTCATTTTCTCAGGCACAACAATATATTAAAGCAACAGGGAAAAACAGACTGTAGCAACTGGTTAGATGCAATAGTTACATTACCTAGGAAATACAACTGCCCCTTCCTGCCAGGATAAAACAGGAGCAATTTAAAATGATACTCACGCCAGAACAATTCACAGGCAACGACACAGAACGAATACAGCAGGCACTCAATGCGGCGACGAAAAATGACATTGTGCTAATAACTGGCGAACACCAGCAACGCTGGATGCTGGATGAAGCACTGCTTCTACACTCCGATCTTCACATGGAAATCAGGGATTGTACCCTAAAACTCTCAAATCAATGCAGGGACAATTTCATGCGCAGTAACAACTGCGGTCTCGGCATGACAGAGCACCCGCTAATAAGCAATCTCAAAATACTTGGCTATGGCAATGCCGTTCTGGAAGGAGCTGACGTGCCACGCGCCACTGGCGACGGCGCTAAAATCCTTTTCACTGAAAACTCGCCAGCTCACCCTGAATGGCCATATTCATATGGTTCAGACGCTGAAAAACCTGACCAATACCCAAAAGGCGACTGGCGCAATATCGGCATCCTCCTCTTCAATCTGGACGATTTTGAAATCAGCGGTCTCACATTGCGGGAATACCATGCCTGGGGCATATCCATGGAACGCTGCTCAAATGGACGCCTGAAAAATATCACGCTTGATGCGCATGACCCCGTCCTCATCAACGGCATCCCACAGCATGTCAAAAATCGCGATGGCATTGACTTGCGTTTTGGATGCCACCACATTGAAATCTGCAATATAAATGGCGAATCCGGCGATGACATCATTGCATTGACTGCACTAGCCAAGTTTGGTCCACGGCCTCCACATTCCACAGAGGTCTCCACAATCCCGCCTGGTGCCGATGTTGACATTCACGATGTTCGGATACATGACATTTTCGGGCACACCCAACACCAATTCATACGCCTGCTATGCGCGGCACCATCCCGCATCTACAATGTAGATATCTACAATTGCATCGCCCATGAAAACACCAGGCGCGCCATATTGCTGGGGGATACGAACTATGGTGGAAACAAAGGTGAAGTCAGCAATATCTCCCTACGCAACTTCACCTCAAGCGCATATCAATCTTGCATAGAGTTAGTGAGCGTATGCCGTAATATCACCATCGAAAACGTCACCAACAAATGCCAGAGTGTCCCCCTAATTAAAATCGCACCCTCCGCAGATGTTTCCGGCCTCACCACTCGCAACAACAATTGAGATGACTTGAATATCATAGAGGGGATATCAAAACTATTGCATTTGGCTTATGGAACCTTGCTTTCATGACTGCTATGCCACTGGTTCAACATGTTCGTAGTTTTGAAAATGCCTCATACGACAAATGACTTGCAACAAAAAGGGATTTACCATGGATTTCATCGCTTCGGCTGAAAACATTGAAAAAATTGTACGTGGTCTAACGGATGACATTGGTGTGCGCCTGGCTGGTTCAGAGCAGGAAATGCAGGCCTCAAAGTATCTTGCCTCCGAAATGGGAAAATATACACCCAATGTAAGCATAGAGGAGTTCCCATGCAACGAACGCATAGTGACTGAAGAACACCTGGAATTGCTAGAAAATGGGCAATGGAGGGAATATCCATGTTCTCTGTTCAGCTCCGCACCAGGCACAAAAGGCAAGACCATTGAGGCTGAACTGGTCTTTTTTGACAAAGACACTGGCTACCAGAGAGAGGATCTCTCCTTTATGACAGGCAAGGCACTTGTACATCTGGGCTGCCATATTGAAAACGAAGATGACTACAGGCGCCTGATGGAGGCACGCCCCGCTTTCATCCTTTTCATTGATGCCAGATACCCCGCGGACAAGCACCTGAACGATGGGCTTTTCCCCGCTTATGTCGCAAAATACGGCGCTGTTCCATGCATGAATGTGGCATACCAACATGCCTGGAAATGGCATCAGGAAGGCACGCTCAAGGCACGCCTCCGCGTTGAAGCCGAAACGCGCCCATCAATGACCAGTGTCGTTATTGCGGAACTGCCTGGCAGCAGTCCTGATGCTGGCTTTATCTACGCTGGAGGACATCATGACACGCAGGCTGGCACCGTGGGTGCCGATGACAATGCCATTGGTTCCGCCGCAGTGGTGGAATTGGCGCGGCTGCTGTCCGCCACAAAGCATCGGCGTGGCTATCGCCTTTGCAGTTTCGGTGCTGAGGAACAGCTGTCCCTGGGTAGCGCCTCCTACGTTAGAAGGCATAGAGAAGAACTGGCCCAAAATGGACTTTTCATGTGCAATTTTGATTCTTTCGGATCAGCACTTGGATGGGACAATTTCACACTTAATGCCTCCGAGGATGTGCATCGCCTTATCAAAAAATGCTTCAACTCCAAGAACATATACTACAATGTGAGCAACGCACCATGTCCATACACGGACCAATTTCCATTTGCGGCGGCTGGCGTACCAGGCATTTGGATTAGCAGGGTAAACTGTACAGCAGGGCTCTTCTACCACCACCGAATAGACAACACACCTGACAAGATTGACTTCACAATGTCGGCCAAACATGTAGAAGCCTCGGCAATGTTGCTAGATGCGCTTGCCAATGCACCAGACTTCAGTGTTTACGCAGGCATACCTGCCGCTGAAAAGCCTGGCATTGCCAGCCTCTTTAATCAGGTATATGGAGGCTTTTAATTAATTTGGCTAGGCTATGTTCCCCAACGGGAACATAGCCGCTAATTTAGAATTGGAATTACTCCTTGATAAGCTTCCAGGAGAGTAGCTTGCCGCTCCAGGTGCCGTCTGACGTGAATAAAACGGGTTCTTCGCCAAGAGTGAACGTGTTCTTGCATTCGACCTTGTCCATGCCCTGAGCTATGTTGAATGATGCAAGTTCCCTGCCACCCTGCATCATTTTCATCTTGCCGTTGCCGCACACACCATAAAGGCTAATGACGCACCTGACTTTCCCTGCCACAGGCATGACTGGATTGAAGGCAAAGGCAGGCTTTTCCCGCAGCCAGCCTACAAATGAGCCATCCGCAGACGCATTTGCATCAAGAATGGCAGAGGCTTTTGCAAAACTGACTGGCTCCATGGCATTGAACGGCTCCTTCGATTTGCTCATGCTGAGCTTGACCGCATCCATTGGCGACATGGCAGTAGTAAAGCCTCCGATGCGCAACATGTACTTGCCGATTCTATCAGCCTCCTTTCTGGCCTTGGCATCCACTTTGTCAGCCAGCACTACAATCACAGTGCTCTCCGCAGGAAGTGTGATTTTCGTTCCAGGCAGCCGTCCCTTTTCACCCAGGACTGCCACTACCTTCTTGCCATAGCAAGTGAAATTGGGTTCGAAGTCAACTTTTTCGCCGTATGCATTTACGAAGATAGCAACAGCCACGCCGTCCTTTCGCTGGTAAATGCCAGAGAGCACCTTGTCCGTCTGCACATAGCCATTGAATGTCTTGCCCCAGATGCATCCGTCAACGCCAGGATGCCTGACGTATGGGACTGGTGCCAACATCTCGCCCTCGTTGAAATACTCCAGCAGCATATTGCGCACATGGGACATCTTCTTGATGAAAAGACGGCGCTGCGGAAACTGCAGATGAAACATCAAAAACCAGCCAAGCTGCTCCGCTCCCACCAACTGCAC
>JAFSTJ010000219.1 GCA_017450525.1 Victivallales bacterium
GGCAGTTCCTTGACAGGAACATTGCTGATTTCAGAATTGAGCGGAACACTTACGATTGCTATCCTGGCCTCAGGATTGGAGAAAGTAATCTGTTCATGGACGATATGGCTGTGCAGTACATGCTGAATCAATTCCACGCTCTCGTCTATAGAGGAGAATGCCACATCAATGCCAAAATACTCTGGCGTTATGCCATCATCTGGAGAAAACATACTGCTGGAATAAATGCGGCACAACGTCTGCACCGTGCCCAGCCTTTTTGCAATCTGGCATGAAAGCACGTTCACCGCTTCGTCGCCAGAGAGTGCAAGAAGCACGTCGGCATTACTCGCCCCCGCCTTCTTGAGCGTCTCCACATTTGTGCCTTCTCCTTCAAGAAACATTGCATCAAGGCTGCCGCGTATCTTGTCAAGCCCCTCGGACACCATGTCCACCACGGTGACATCATGCTGAAGTGCGCTCAACTTCGCCGCTACCAGCTGCCCAAGTTCACCAGCTCCAATTATTATTATTTTCATAGTATACCTTGCTTTGAACCTAATTATTTAGTCATAAGATAATGTGCAAAACCATAATTGGCAAACTTGTGTATATATTGTAATTGCCGTCCATCTCCAGAGGATGGGGATTAATAGGCACAAAAAAAAGCCCCGCAGCGCTTTTGCGGGGCCTCTCCTTTGCTTCGCACCAGGAGGAATTATCTCCTTGAATCGCGGCGACCACCGAAGGGTCTGGGTTCGCGGGGCTTTGCTTCGTTGACTGTCAGTACACGCCCATTGTTCTCTTTGCCGTTGAGTGCATCGATTGCTGCCTGGGCCTCTGCGTCATCGGCCATTTCAACAAAGGCGAAACCTTTGCTGCGCTGAGTTTCACGATCAATGATGACACGGGCACTTGTTACCTTTCCGTACTGCGAGAAAAGTGCGTTGAGCTCATCATCTCTCACTTGGTAGCTCAGGTTTCCAACATACAAATTCTTGGCCATTCTTGTCTCCGTAAGACATTGTGTCCCTTCTTTTACTTTCTGGACATCTTTAGGAAAGGGGTAATTCCCAGTACCTGCTCTTCTGAATGTTTCTGCCTGGCTGTGGGAATCTCACCTAAACGACTATCGCATAGAACACTGCCACGACCCTTCTTAGTGCAAGCGGGGAGTTATCTTACAATACGTTTAAAAATATGCAAATGACTTTTTTGCATTTTTTTTGTTTCCTACTGAAAAAAATTGTAACGCCTCATCAATTGATGGCTCCATGTGCAGGCCAGGCGAACTTACAAATGCAAATTTTCACGCTGGTCTCAATGGCAATTTGTGAAAAATCAAATACAGTAGAGAAACGATTTTGCAACAGCCTTGGCAAATTGGCATGAATTGATTAAATACGTAATGGAGAGATGAAATGAACAGGACAAAATTGCTTCTGACCTTTTTGATGATGACTTTGGCTTTTGCATTGGCTGGCTTCAAGCCCATCAGTGCTAGCATCCCACCTGTCATCGATGGCGAATTGAACGATGCCTGCTGGAAGGAGGCACAGTTCTATTCGGAATTCTATACCTACAATACCGACCAAAGAAGCCCGTTGAAGGCGGAGTTTGCTGTCGCCTATACCGAGACGAATGTGGTATTCGCTTTCCGCTGTCTGGATACGCCTTCTCCTAAACAGCCTGAACCAGCGGACATGAAGCTCCTTTTCAAGGAGTGCGTTGAGGTCATGCTGGATCCTACTGGTGGCAAGGACACCTATTTCCACTTTGCGGTTGGGCGTAATGGCGCCTTGTATGACAGGAAGTGCGAGCAGGGTGGCTTCTTAGGAAACAAGGAATGGAAAAGCCACTTCGAGGCAAAAGTCAAGTTGCAGGAAAACAGTTGGACTTGTGAATTGGCTGTGCCATACAAAGCATTGGAATTGCGTGAAGGTGGCGCCAAGGAGTGGAGTTTCAATGTTACGAGGGAATCCACCGAACTGGCAAGCATCGCCAAGAACGGTGCCTTCAATGTGGCAGGCTCCTTCCGCAGACTGCCTGCGCCAGACTTTGATCTGCGCCCATATTCCTGGGAGATATCGCCAGTCACGAGTAAATTGCAGATTAGCGCCAAGAAATATGCCTTCACGCTTAATGGCGAGATTGTAAACCATACGGGACAGGATGCCAGCGTCAATGTGACCAGCACCTTGATTGGGCCTGGCGGCGTCACGGCATTTGTGGTAAATCCGAATGTCAAGGTGCCAAATGACAAGAGCACTAAATATGCGACCACCAAATTGCAGGGCGGTGACAGCGGTGTTTACAAGATGGTGACGCAGATACGTGATGCGGTCAATGGGCGCATTCTCAGCGAAAGGGAGGATGAAATCCTGGCGCAGTATCAGCCCTTGTCCATACGCGTTATTTCCCCTTCCTACAGAAATGCCATTTTTGCAACGCAGAAGTTGGAAAACATGATATGTGAGATTGGCATCAATCTACCTAAAAAGGAATTAGAAGGTGTCCAACTGAAATATTGGCATTCCACCGAAGATGGTGGCAATGTGATATTCCAAGGTGATGCTACACCTGGGACGGACAAGGTGCGCTTCAGCTGCCCCAACAGCAAATTGCCAGAAGGAAAGATTATAGTCAATGCAAGCCTGACCTCAAAGGACGGCAAGCCACTGGGCACTGCCAGTGACGTGGTGCGTAAACTGCCCTATCACAAGAACGAGGTGTTCCGCGGCGATGATGGAAACTGGTACATCGACGGCAAGAAGACATTCCTGCTTCTTGCGTGGAATTCACAGCATGCGCATCAGCCAGGCTATGTGGCTTCTATGCCAAAGGGCGACAACAACCTGGGGATGAGTGGCTTGGGCTTCGGTCTGACTTCATCTGGCTTCAAGGCAAGATACTACAAGGAAGGCTGGACGGATTATTGCACCGACTTCTTCACCAAGCGCATCCAGGGCTACATGAAGGATGAGAATGTTTTCGCCCATTATTGGCTGGACGAGCCTGACTGCGGCGGCTGGTCTCGTGAATTTGCAACTCGTGTTGCAAAACTGGCGGCGGAGATTGATCCATGGCATCCAGTTGTGATTTCCACTGGCACGCAGGGTGTCACATCATATCCCGATTCGGGTGAACTCAATGGCTTCCACTGCTATCCCTCCCCCAGGGTAGACAAGCCCATGGCCAACTTCGTTAAAATCGTGGCCTGCTTGGACAAGTACAACCGCGAGAAGGTGAACTTTGAAAGACCCCAGGACATTGTATATCTGCATCAGGGCTTCAATTATGGCGATGTGGGAAACAAGAACACCCGCGTTCCCTCCTACGAGGAATACCGCAACCAGAATTTCCTGGCTCTGGCAATGGGATGCACTGGCATCCTGCACTACAACCGCATTGGCGTTCCGTATCCAGAACTGATTACTGGCATGCGCGAGCTTACAAAGGAGCAGAAGATAGTGGGCGAGCATGCCATAATACAGCAGCCTGTGCCAATTGCCTCGCCAGTGCCTGAACTGAAATTGCGCGCCTTCAAGAATGAAAATGACGGCTCATTCTGGATTATTGCGGTCTATGCAAAGGACGGCGAGGCAACGCTTGAAATTCCTGCACCCCAGAATGGAACTTGGCAGGTGCTCAGCGAAAAGCGCAGCATTGACGCCAAGAATGGCAAGATCAAGGACAGTTTTACCGCATACCAGACACATATTTACACCACTGACAAGACTGACTATAAACTCATGCCTGTAGATGAAATTGTCAAGGCCATAGATGCAGAATACGAGGCGCGCAGGAAGCCTGGCAACCTGGCGTATCAGCGTAGGGAGAACCAAGTTCTGGCGGTCACGGCATCGTCAAACCACTACCACAGGCAGTCCAGTTTCGCAAAGGACACATGTCTCTGGCATGTTACTGACGGCGTAATCGACAATCCACACCCTGACCTGAACTTGCAGAGCTATTGCGACGCGACGCCAAAACAACTGCCTGACTGGGTTGCGCTGACTTTCCATAAGCCAGTCACTGCAAAAGAAATCCTGGTCTATCCCGAAAAGGCCAGCCTTTGTGACTTTGAAGTCCAAATCAGCAAAGATGGTCAAAACTGGACCTGTGTGAAGAAATTTGAAGACGCAAAGGGTGTATGCCATATCGCCAAATTCGCACCGCAGGAAATCAAGGCGGTGCGCATCTTCGTCACCAAGAACAACGGACCCAATACCCGCATCGCCGAAATCGAGGTGTACTAACGCAAAGGCACTTCATTTTAACGCAGAGGCGCAAAGACGCAGAGGCGCAGAGGTTTTTATTTGTATTGTGGGGATTGTGCGGGGCAGGTCTGATATTTGAATCAGATGCGCTTAACACTCAAAAACAATAAAAATCTCTGCGCGCTTGGCTTATCGCAAATATGCCACTGGACAGTATGACTGGCAGAAGTAGGCTCTTTGCCGAATATTTTGTGGTAAGGCGTCCTATGAGCAAGCCTGCTACAATGCCGCCCAGAGCCGCGAATGTGCAGGTTATGCCTGTTATTGTGGCCGCCTTCTCTGGTCCGTTGATTTTTTCCACTATCATAGCCACGAATGGCGATTCAATTCTGCGCGGGGAACATAGCCATATTAAAAACTATGTTCTGTATTTGAGAGCCACTGCGCGTATCAAGCCTTCAATGCCACGACTGAACAGGGTGTCATATCATAGACTTTGCCACCAATGGTGAGTTTCTGGTTTCTATCCAGATAGTTAACCGCAAATAACATTCTGTCACCGTTGGTGGCCTGCCAGGAGCTATGGTAGAAGGCGGGATACTGGCGTGGATTGCCTTCAGGCGTCCATTCTGTCAGCATTTCACCAGAAACAGGCATTATATCTTTTATCATTCTACCTTTAAGCAGGTATTCAGGATATTTCTGGCGGCATTTGTTCATATTTTTCATCAGTTCCCAGAACATTTCCTGGTTGGGGGAGGGGAAATCCCATGGGCAGCCCCAGCACCAATGCGCCTCGCCTTTGCCTTTCAGTATTACGCTCAAAATGTCCCCTGCGCAGAATGCGTATGCCAGACGGCGGTTCAGGCTGTATGGAGAGCGGCTGAAGTCGCAACTCCAGATGTTGCCTCCCTGGTTTCCTGCAAAGTTGGTGCTCTTGCCGTGCAGCACAAATTGCTGCAGTGGAATAGTCTCGCCCCTGTAGCACATGAAGGAGGAACGCGCGTCATTCAAAGGCAAATATGTGCTGTATACATCTGCCGCCGCGCTTTCGCAACCTAGTATCATGTTGCTGCCGTGCTCTTGGAAACCGCGTATGGCCTCCTCCATGAAACTACGCTGCATTTTGATTTGCCATGGCCCTGGTACTGGCGGATGATGATGGTCCCTGGCAAAGCAGTTGTGTACGCAGCCACCGTGGTTCTGGTCATAGAACTGGGCATAGTCAATGCCGCTGTCAGCTAGTTTCATTAATTCATCCATCACAATTTTGCGAGCAGGCTCCTCTGCCAGACACAAGTCGTATCCAAGACGCTGACTATTTACGCCATTGCACACGGAGGCCTCCAACTCGCCCTTGGGACCGCGCAGCATCATGCGTTCCTGTTCAGGCGTACAGCCAGGTGCGTACTCCTTCAGGATGGAACTGCTGCAAGTCCATGCAGTACCCGAGCAATACACTCCCAGCAAGTTGCCTTCCTTGTGCAATGCGTCTCTGAAAGCATAGAGCATGTCCTCACCGCCGTATGGAGGCCATACGTATGGCGGCGCCCAAGGCGCCGTGCCTTCCCAGTGCATAAGCAGCGGCATTACAGGTGCCTGTACTTGCTCCTTGATTTTTCTCAGATAGGGCAGGGCATTGGAGTAGGGGAAGTAGTCATTTGGCTCCATTTCGCCAGTGTCCTTGCCATGTCCGCGCACTGGATAAATCACTACCACAGGCGACTGCTCCATCCATTCGGGAAGGCGTGCCTCGTCCTTAGCGACAAAGGTGCCTTCAAGCCAGTTGCGGTATATTTCCGCTGCGTCCTGCCAAGTGCCCTTGAAGCCGCACAGCACATAGTCCCAGTCTGGAATGTAGTCTTCCCCGAAATTGCAGCCAGTGAAGGTCTGCAAACTAAGGCGCACGTAATCAGGGAAGGCCTGGTATTCCACTGCCTTTGAGGCGCAACTTTCATCGTGAGCGGCAAAATATGCGCCATTGCCGTTCTCATCGAATATCGCCATGAACTGCAATTGCGCCCGTCCTGGATAGAATGAACCGTATGGCCTGCCGCGCTTTGCAAAGCCAATCGGATGATAGGCCTTCTCGTTTAGCGGCTCGGAAAGAATCACGCCGTCATGCAATGGCTGTATCAAGCGAATGCCCTTGTGCCTTGGATAGCAGACCTGCGGTCCATCAAACCAGGACAGCACCCAGTTTTGAGGAACGCGAGTCACCTTGGGGCGAAAATGCACAAAGTTGCCATCGGTAGAGACAAGCAATTCCACATTCAGGCCTGGCATCATGGGATGTCCGCTGAATATGTTTCCTTGCACTTGGAATTCGCTGCTTTTTAGCAGCAGGGCATTGCCCTCGGTATCCAGCAACTCCATTGTGAATGCCTCAGGAGATGATGCCCCAATCTCACTGCCATTGCTTTGCAGTAAAACAAGTTCACAATGCTCGCCAAGGGAAATTTCCAGCTTACTCTTCGATGCAATGTACTGTTTCATTGTAAAATCAGTGCTAATTAGTTAAACTTGTGGGCTGTGGACTGTGGACTGAGGGTGTGGGGTGTCCGCAGCGTTGCTGCGGATAGCACGGTTGCTACTAAACGCGGGCGAAAACGCCCGCGCACAGAACAGTCCACTGTCCACAGTCCACTGTCCACTATTATTACATTGTAACCAGTTTGAATTCTGGCGATGAGAACTGCTCCGTTACCTTGCCTTCTGCGTCTATTGAGATGCGGTCGTATTCCTTGCCATTCATATCATGGCTGCTGACAAGCAGCTCGTCTCCAGCCACGGACACGCATACGTCGGAAATCTGCATTTCAGGTGGATTCACACCTGATGGACCAGAAAACACCACGACTGGGAAGCCATAATTCCTACCGCAGAGCAAGTCATCCGCCTCGAATTTCGGAATGCGGTTGGAGCGGAAATCATTGCTGAATGGCATGGAGCGGAATGGATAATGCACGTGCCCACCCAGCCAAAGATGAATGCGGCATACAGGATTTTCACCGCCAAAAATCGGGTCGATAACAGGATGTATCTTCCTTTCAAGATATGTGCGCCAGTCGCCGAATGGAATTGCGTGTGCCAGCACAATGCGGAACTTGGCCTCACTGCAAATGGGCTGCTTTACCATGTTCGCCAGCCAACGCGCCTGTTCGTCCAAGTAGCCTTCGATACAGTGAAGTGCCCGCGTGGAGGGATATGGGCAGGGTCCCGCATCATCGCCAAAGTCCAGCACTATAAAGCAAACATCGCCGCAGCGGAACATGGAATACCCATCCTTGCCGTTGCGCTGCGCGGAAAAGTACGCGAAGAAGCGCTGGGAATCCTTGCCATAATATTCGTGGTTGCCACGGACAAATTGCAGCAGTTTTGTATTGTCCGATGCCTCCTGGAAGGGGGCAATGTATCCGTCCATAACTGCGCTCTCGAAATTGCTTGTCCAAAGCACATCACCAAGATATGCGAAGAAAGAGGCGTTCTTAACATAGTCTCGCTTGAAGAAGGACTTCATCCAGTTCACGCGCTTTTCAGGATGCTGCGCATCTGCCGAGGCCACAAATGAGAATGGCCTGCCTTTGCCAGGAAGTGTATGGAATTGCCCAATCTCACCAATAGGACACTGTCCCCAGGCGGAGGGTTCGTCAAGGCAGAACACCTGGTATTCGTAGTCGGCGTCTGGCTCAAGGCCAAGTAGATTCACATTGTGGACTTCAGTGTCGCGGCGTATCTGGCCGCCCAGCGTGTCGTATATCCTGGTCCATTCCGCCTGTCCCTTGCGCCTGTAAAGCACGCCGCCTGGCGCAATGTCATCCAGCGCGAAGGTAATGGTCACAGCATTCTGCGAAGCATCGGGGAAATGCACCAGAGGACGCCATTTGAGTTTGCGTTCCTCATCCTCAAACAACTTGAACGCGAATTGGAAACTCAGGCCATTGGCAACTTCAAAGACAAATTGGTTATGTCCTTTCTGGAGATGGCATCTGATGAGATGGTCGTCTGGCTCGAAAGTGTGTTCGCTATTGCGAGATACACGGGCATCGCAGACCATCTTTTCATTGAGCCATGCGCACCAGCTCCAGTCCACGCCTATGCCCAGAATTACATCCTGTTCTTGTTCAACTTCGCAGTCCCCAACCACGACGCAGCGCGTCATGCCAGGCAGTTTTTCTGGCAGCAAAGCATTTAGGCTGATCATGCCAGACGCGGGCATGTCAAACTTGATGGGCTGCATGGAGGTCTCATCAAAAAACTCAAAAATGTTCTCTGGAATACCCGGCCCTGGATAAAAACGAAATGCAACGCAAATAGATGCTTCCTTATGCATAATCAAGTGGTCTGTGGACTGTGGTCTGTGGACTGTGGTCTGTGGACTGTCGGGTGTCCGCGGCGAAAGCCGCGGATAGGACCAGGCCCCGCACCTGACAGTCCACTAACTACTTAACGTATTCTGAGTGGGCAAAAGTCGTTTCTTGGAATGGTCAGCGTAACTTCGCCATTGGCAATGGCAACGGCCTCCTTGGTCTCGGCGTTCTGCACGGCTTTGGCACCCTTGGGCAGACGCACCTTCACGCTGGACTGCGACCGCGCCAGGTTGCTGACAATCACCAGGTACTCACCGTTCTTGCTGTAGTAGCTTATGCAAGCATCTGGCGTGGTGCTGGTAATCTCTTTGTTTTCCCAATAGGGAACAAACTCCACAGCGTCATTGCCGATGTCAAATTCCTTGCGCCACTTCTGCACCTTGTATATCTCCTGTGCATTGCACCAGAGCGGCCACCAAAGGATA
>JAFSTJ010000220.1 GCA_017450525.1 Victivallales bacterium
ACAGTCCACTGTCCACTGTCCACTGTCCACTTACTTTAGTTCCAGCAGTGCGAAGTTGTATCCAGGAATACTAATCTTCGCAGGCAGATTGCCGCCATTGCGCATGTCCACAAAGCCCGCTGGATGGTTTATCGTTGTCTCCACATCATCCTTGGATGTATTCACCACAACAGCCAGCGTCTTGCCCTTCAGCGTGTAGTAACTGATCTTGACGGCTGGCTTGTCGGCCTTCAACTTATCCTGTTTGCGATAAGAATGATATTCCAGCGCAGGATCCTTGTAGCCCCATTCGTCCAGTTTCTTGTAGAATGCGTTTATGTATGCATCGTCGCACCAGCCAGGCCAGAGCAATGTGTCGTGCAGTAGCACATGGGCCAGAATCTGGTCATTGTACTTCTTCTGGTATCTTGGCTCCTTGGCACCTGTGCGACCTAGATTGGGCAGCAATGAGGGAACCACGCCGCTGCTCTTCATGTAGTACAACTGGAATTCATCCAAGGTGTAAAGTTCAAGATAGTTGGAGTTAGTTATTATACGCTTTTCAAGTTCCTCGCCAGAGCACTGGAAATCCACAAAGGCGTTGATTGGCGCACTGGTACGAGCGGACATGTGAGCCCACAGGAAGTTGTGCTCCGGATCCCTGCCCTCAGCATGAATCAGGCTGTACAGGCGCTGCATATACTTGCGCATTGCGCGAATTGGCCAGGTCAGGTGCTGCACGCCCTTTTCGTCAATGTAGCCACAGCCGTGCAGCGGATTGGCGCAATTCACCGCGCCCAAACTGTCCACATACACGCATTGCAGACCGCCCTTCTGGATGCATTCGTTCACATTCCATACGGTATAGTCGGTGAAACTGGAGCCAGGGCACTGTGGATACACGTTGTATGGATTGCGCCACTGCTTGCGGAACACCTGGTATTCCGTGGAACGAGCCGCCGCCAGGAATGGATTGAGATACAACGTCAACTCCATGCCCTTGCCGCGGTAGTCATCGACATATTTCTTGAAGAGTTCCATGGAGGTATGCTCAGGGACAAGAATGCCGTTTTCGGGGTACTTCTTCAATTCCTTGTATGGGAAGTACCACGGATGGGCGATGTTATAGGGCTTGAATGGACCAACTCTCCAACTGCGGAAGTTGGCAGGCGTAGGCTTGACTGGATTCGCCTCAATGCCGAATTCATAATGCAGAGGCTTCCCTGCGGAAAGCGACACCTCAGTATCCACAAGATGTGCAATCCACTTGACAATCCTGCCTTCACGTTGATTTCGGTGCCGCTTGATTTCAAAGACCTTTGCCTCGTCTGCATTGTGCCAATGCTGGAAACTCTCTGTGCAGAATGTCAGCCCCACATCCAGGTTGCCCAGCCACACTGAGGGTATCTTCTTCAGATTTAGCCCTTCCATCAATGCGCCCACATAGTTCTCGCGGGAGAAATAGTGTGCATTGTAGAACTGAGCAATGTCCTCCGGCAAAACCATCTCCAGGGCCAAATCTTCCAGCTTGCCAGCTCCCTCAATGTCAAACTCGTACCAAATAAAGCCATCATACTCCAATGTAAGAACGCCATTCAGTTTCAATTTGCCAGCAGTTGCGCTTATGCCGCGACTAACCAGAGCCGCATCGCTCTTCATTTCCTTGAAGCGGAAATTCTTGAAAATGATGTCCTTGCCATCCAACCGTCCCTTAAGAACTGGCGCAGATGCAAACAACTTGCTTCCTTGTGAAACTATCTGCTGCGGCAGCAATGAGGCCGCACCAAACACATGCTCACGCCCCCATACCGACAATGTGTCGCCCTTCTTCTGAATCGGGGTGTAAGGCCAAATAACACCAGCATTCTCACCAGGCTTCTCTGTAAGCCAGCGGGGACGACCTATGTGCTTGTATTCCTGGTTTACACGAAATACCTCTTTGTTGTCTTTATCATAAAAAATAATTTGCAGAGTGCAGTCGCCTTCCTTTATTGATGACAAGTCAAAGACGCCCTTTGCATTGGGCTTGCCAGTCAGGCTGATTTCAACTGGCTTCCCTTCCTTTGGAATGAGCGTTGCCTTAACGCTTTCTGCATTGGCCAGCTTGTAGTGGCTTTTCATATCCACCTCACAGGTCAAGGTCGCCGCCTCTATGTCTGTTTCCTTGCGAACTGACACCTCGTCCTTGAACACCAGCGGGAAATCCTGCCTGTGGAAGACCTTGCCTGCCTCGTTCTTTGCGGTCAGCCTCAAGTATCCAGAGCGAAATCCAGACAGAGCCTCCTTCCATTCGAAGTCCTTCGTGCCCCCAGCGGCAACATCCCCTGCCAATTCGCGGCTGTCCAGCAAGGCGCCTGTATAGTCATACTTTTCGCAGAGAAGGCTGACTTTCTGCGCCTTATTGCCGCAGTTTCCCGCCGTGAATTTCATATTCAGTTTTCTGTCAAAAAGCGCGTCGTAATCTATTTCTATGCGGCCATAGCATCCGCTTTCAGTAAAGAAAAGGTCACCATAATGGGCGAAAAATGGCATTGACGCGGGAGACAGGCATGAAAACTGTATGAACGCACCCATCTGCCTGTCACGGCAGATATTGAACTTCCACATCTTGTCTTCGATTAAAGAAGTCTGGAACTCGCTTACTGGAATTGCCACTTCGCATATCCACTGTCCCTCGTAGATGCCGTTCTTGATTTCCCATTTTCCATTCCAGTCGTGGTCGCCTGTCTTTGCGTCATAGATGGTGTCGATTGAATTGAATATGCCCTGGTAATATCCGCTTTGCATTTCAGGCGTGCGCAGATGTATCTCGTATGCATCGTCCATATAAACCGCCTTGTCCCGTTCCTTGACAGTCGCGGCTAGTTGCGTGGCACCAGGTATCTTGCCCACAAAGCAGAAATACATCTTCTTGCCATCGTGCCCAACGAAAGCATCCACCGAAGGACGCATGTCCAGACATGGATTGTTCAGCGAAGAAAAGCCGCCAACCCTGGCTGCGCCCGCCCATTCAGGGGCCTCGTAACTACCGTCCAATTTTGGTGCCTTGCGCAATTTCGGCACAGTGAGAACCGAACTTTTCAACAGTTTTATCGGCACTTCCGCAGCCACATCAGAGCGCTCTGACTCGTATGTGCCGTTCATATCCTCCTCACTCAATGCCTTGTCATAGAAGCGCAGCAAATCGAATGCAGTCTCGTAGGAGCGATTTGCTGGTCTGAACGCAGGCGGGTTCAGCAGAAAATCACCAAATGCCGAAAAATACATCTCGGGAATGTACTGGTTGCTGGCTACCTGCACTCCATCCACATTCAGTGTGATGAGTTTCGTTTTCCTGCTCCAGCTTATGCCAACGCGCTGCCAGTTACCCTTCACAAGTTTGTAACTCTTCTGGTTGGCATAGCGGTTGGGACGCTGCCCAGGCGCACCATCCAGGCGCCCGAACCAGAATGTCAACCCCAGCCCACTGGCCTTTGTGTACTTGTAAAGCATCAGGCGTCCAGTCTTGTCAGGCGCCATGCTTTGTATAAAGGTAACGAATTCGTTTGCCTCGGTATCCCAGTTCAAGGACTTCACCCATACGGTGATGCTGCCCTCGTCAGGAGTCACCCCCTTTGGGCATGGGATGGAAATCTGCGCATCACCCAGTACAACAGCCTTGCCCTTGCGTCCAGCCTCATAGCGCACCGCCTTGCCCTTCAATATGCCATTGCCAGCATTGTCCTCGAAGTCATATTCAGCAACCGGCTTCGGTGCAGCCAGGCAAACCAGGGATACGCAAACAGACAGCCAAAATAAACGTATTGTCATCATTCCTCCAAATTAGTATGTGCCGCTGTTTTCCACGAGTTCGTCGTTGCTCTGTATCGGGC
>JAFSTJ010000016.1 GCA_017450525.1 Victivallales bacterium
ACAAGATATTGCATGGAGGAAATGAAACGCCTGGGATTCTCCCAGGTGAAACGCATCACCCACAAGGCGGACGGCGTAAGCAGCTGCTATGACTGCATAATGCCACGCGCCTGGTCCAGAAGCAGTACCAAACGCTCCTTTCTGGAAATTGTGGAAGGCAAGGTACCGGAATACGAAAGGGTACTTGCCGACAGCGACGTGAATCCAATGCAGGCATGCTTCTGGATGGCACCCACCCCCACCAAGGGCATAAGGGCGGAACTAGTGAACTTCGACGACATTGGAATGGAACACCTATCCAAGGCAAAGGGAAAATGGCTTCTGTATGCGCCAGAAAAGGGCTTCTCCCTCTCAGGCGGCAATTTCAATGCCTTTGCGAAATAAGGCATTGCGGGTCTGGTGCTGTGCAGCCTGGCAAATCTGGAAAGCTTGCCTGACGATGTGAACTGGTACAACGGCCTGGGCTATTGCGGCTGGTACCTTAGCAAGGAAGACGCCAATATTCCCGCATTCTCCATACCGCCTCGCCGTGCCATCACCTTGAAGGCACAGTTAAAAACAGGCAGGATAGTACTTAACGGCGTGCTTCATTCAAAGATATACGATGGCGAAACCTATACTGTCACTGGTATCGTTCCTGGCGAAAGCAAGGAGGAAGTGGCGCTTTTCGCGCACTTGTACGAGCCATTCGTGGGAGATGATGCAGCTGGCTTCGCCCATCTATGCGAACTAGGCGCACAGTTGATACGGCGCAAGGTCAAGCTTAAGAAAACACTTCGTCTGGTATTCTCCATGGAGCTGTACGGCTTCGCAGCTTACCTTGCAAAACACGGCAAGAACATCATTCTCGCAGCCAACTTCGATGGTATTCCCTTCAATGAAAGCAACAGCATCATCATGAGAAGAACTCCTTTCTACCATGCGTCATGCTCTGACTGGATCATGGAGGACACTCTTAAAAAGCGCCTGGGCGACAAATACACGCTGGTTCCAGAGGCAGCAAACCTGTCCGACGACACATTCTCAAATGACCCCTTCTTTGGAATCCCCACATTCTGGATGCACTCGCCATGCAAAGGCAGTCACCACAACACTGGCTTCCTCTTTGAACCCGACTGGATTGCAGCAAAGGAAATACTCCCAGTATTCGCCGAGGTCATAGAGAAGATTGTATGCGGCGGCCCGATGCCGGACTATTCCGCCAAAGCGGCCAGAGAGCTGGACGCAGCACTCACGGATATCATGGACAACAAGGAACTGGGCACATTTGAAAAACGCATACGTGCACAAGTTGAATACAATCGCCAGTTGAACAGGCTTGCCTCACTCAAGCAAATAGCCGGCATGGAAGCCCCCATGGCACGCCTCAAGACCATATTCGACAAGGCACTTAAGGCACTGGACAAACTGCCCAAAGCCCCACTTTCAAACGTGGAAGAAAAGGCGAAAAGCTGGATTGTGAAGGATGCTGGCTTTGGCTATCCATTCTCGCTTGCACGTGTTCCTTTTGCGGAACGTAGGCCAGTGAAGGGCATATCCCGCATACTATGGACGCAGTTTGACGGCAAAGTCACCCTCCTTGAGGCAATCAGGCGTGCAGACGCGGAAAGCGGCAAGAAAACCGACGACGAGGCAATCACGCGCATCATGGACAGCCTGGAATACGTGGCAAAATACGGCTACGCCACAATCAAACGCCAGTAGTGTGACTGTTCAGTTTTGCCTGCGCGGCACAAATGGAAATCTGCGCTACTTCAGCGCGTCTGCAAAGCCATGCGCAAATCTACGGCAATCAGCGCAAATCTGTGGATCAATGAAATCTCTGCGTTTCCGCGCCTCTGCGTTAAAAAGGGGGACTGGATACCAACAAAATTCTTAAGTTAGGAATATTACCGTGGACGGCCTTGCTATATCCTGTTTTGAAATTACCTCAGAAATTGTTTTTTTCATTGCAAACATAGTTTTAATGATTATAGTATGCGAAAATTGTGTATTGGCTAGAAGTAGGCATAAGCAACAAATCAGAAGTAGATAATCATCAGGAACAGCGTCTTTTGTATTTTGACATAACCGACGGTCAAAGCCGTTGGTGCTTGTGCTTTGTGATGTACTGAAACTACGACCTTCTGAAATCACTCAAGAGCACACGTTGGAGCGCTCCGCCTTGAGCGTCTCTTTTTCGTGCTTTTGAGTAGGTTGTCGTAGGCCTCAGTACATCACAAAAAAGAGACGCTCTTTTTTGTGTTAGGCTATGTTCCCCATGAAGGTCGGTAATGAAAGCAGCGAAGCGATGCTGCTGCCCTCTCCAGTGCAAAGCCTTGGCAAAAGTCAGCATCGTGCCCTGGCAGGGACCGCAGCGCGGTCCCACGTGAGTAGTTGCTATGTTGTTGTCCGTCGCCATTCGACACCTTGCGACTGGACAAAACCAGAAAGCGTGTAAAATTGGATGGCGGTGCCTCCTTGCAATGAGGC
>JAFSTJ010000221.1 GCA_017450525.1 Victivallales bacterium
ATGTTCGTTCCAAGGGCAGGATTCTTGTCACCGTGCAGTGCAGAGGGGCAGTAGTACAATTGAGCGCTCTTCTAACCGCTCAATGCCTTGTAATAGCCCAAATGGTCCAGGATATAGACATAGCCGTTGTGCATGGTCTTGTAGCTTGAACTGGTGTCGCCAGTCACATTGCCACCCTCTTCACCAAGCACATAGTAAAGACTATGGTTGAGAATCATTCCATCAAAGTCGTCTTGGTACAAGTAAAGGTAGGTACCAATCTGCTTCTGCTGGTTGACACAGCCAATGGCACGTGCTTTTTCACGCGCCTTGCTCAACGCGGGCAGAAGCATGGCAGCCAAAATGGCCATTATCGCTATGACCACCAGTAGCTCAATCAAAGTAAATCTCTTCTTCATCTGCGTCTCCTCAAAATTGGTTGGACAACTATCTAAAAACTATTATTCAAGACAATCCTTTACCGCCTGTGCGCTTGCAGGCCATTTGCGGATTTCACGGTCTCCCAGAATGACAATGCCATTCAGCTTGCCATCCTTTATCAAGCGCGCCGCCTTGTGCATCTGGAATTTAAGGCATTCAGGCGGATTGCCCAGATCGGCGCAACCGTAGTCGTGGATAAAGATGCCAAGTAAAATCTCCTTGCCGGCAAAGACCTGGCAGCAACGCTCGAAGCGCTCCTCAAGCCTAAGCAGATCCTGCTTCGACCAGAACCATAGAACCACCCTGTCAATGTAGGGCAGCATAGGCGTGAAGTCATACTGGTCAAGCTCGTGCATATAAATCACGCAGCTGACCTGCATGGCGGGATTGTGCTTCTTGGCGCTTTCCTGCACCTTTCTGAAAACCTCTCCGTCCAGCTTAAGTTCCTTGTTATGGCCTGTATGCGTGGCGTCATCCAGCATGCCTGAGATGATGTTGGGATACTTTGCGGAGAATGCGCTTGCCTTGGCTGCGCACTCCTCATCGCTCTCAGGCTGGAACTCCTTGGCGCGGCAGGTATCAGTCATCTGGACCATCACCTTGTCAAACTTCGCCAATGGAGCGATGTACTTCTCCTCAACGGGACCGCCAACGTACACCACGTTCGGCACATTGAAATATTCCGCGCCCTTAATCAATGTGTCATCAGCCAAAGAGCCAAACCAGAATGGAGTGGGACCGCCCCATACCCATGCCTTGCTGCGTGGCACCTTCAGCGCCAAGTCCGCCTTGTCCTCAATCTGGCGAATGCCCTGAATTATCAACTCGTCAATCTTGGCACTCTTTTCTGCCACCTTGCCATAATATTCAGCAGCGGCAGGGGGAACTTCGCACTGTCCTGTCAAATCCGCGTCAGGCGCACAACTTTCACCCAATTTATGACCTGTTTCCTGAGCGGCGACCTTTGCATATTCTTTGAATGCCTTCAGTTCAGCTGAAAGCTTTTCCTTCAATTCATTGTCAATTTCCATTCGAGATTCCCTTTCTTGCGTTATGTCCCTTTTTGCTTTAAATTAGACTAGACAACTTCCATTGTCCAGATAATACAACTTATTTTTTTGTTTTAAAAGCAATGGATCAGAGATTGATATTATTTGCGCCTTCGCAAATGTGCGCCAGCAATTGCTAAGCGCCCGATTACCCTCTGCAGCTTTGAAGCCACATATATATTCTACTAAAAAAACACTACCGACGCAAGTGCAATATTAAATGTTTTATTTTTAAGTTGTATTGTATTGACTTATTACGTTGTATTATATACTTTAATGAAAAAGCCATTTTTATGCTTGCAATGCAGTTGTATTATGATCTCAAAATCCAAATCTGAATCCAAATCTGAATTGAAAAAGGATATAGCCTACAAGCGTATTCTGGCTATGATTCTAAACGGAAACATTGGAGACAGATTCCCCAGCGAACCTGTACTTAGCAGCCAACTTGGCATATCCAGAGTAACACTTCGCGCCGCACTGGAACGCCTGGCCACAGAAGGTCTCATATCCCGCTCGCACTACTATGGCACACGCATCCTCAACAGCGAAATGAAAAGGCAGGTGCTAGTTGTACATGCCTCCGATACTGGCTCATTCAGAACCAGTCATATCCAGGCTGTCCTCCATTCATTTGAAATGCGCCTCAAGGAAAAAGGCTACCGCATGGAAAGCACATCTTTCCACTTTCTGCAATCGGCTGAAAAAATCTCGGAAAAATACTGCGGGGTGCTCTTTTTCGGTGCAGCTATGACAGGTGACGAGCCATTCATCAAGACATTGAGCCAATGCACAGTGCCTGTGATTCTAAACAGGGAGGACCACGAAAATACGCTGGCACATCTTTTCAGCAGCGTCGGGACAGACATCAGGTCTGCCTGGCTTTCTGGCTATGACTACTTGCTGGGGCTTGGCTACCGCCGCATCGCCACGTTCTGCTCCAATGACATTCGCAACCAACAGCGCCTGGGGCTTTCCTCACAGGAAATGGCAGAGGAACTTAAGAAGAAAGGAGCATACGAAGCAGCAGAACTAGTCTTCAGGACTTGTCCCGAAGACTGTCAAGACGATTTGATACGCATAATTCGCAGCAGGCAGCTCGATGCACTATATTGCTATTCAGGATATATGGCTGCACAAGCATACCGCATTGCCAAGGAACGCTCTTTGAAGATTCCGGGGGACTTGGCAATACTTAGCTTTGGAGATGGCTCCAATCTTATGTCCCCTTCCCTCTCATCCGTCGATTTGAACTACACTCTCTGCGGGATTGCAGAAGCAGAACTTCTTCTGAAAATGCAGAACAAAAATGTCAGTTCGCCCGTGCATTTATCAATTCCGCATTACATTAATGCAAAAGAAAGTACCCAGAACTATCTTCTCCAAATACCAACATTGTCTGAAGGAGGTCATTGAAAATATATGATTATTGATTACACAGTTGAAAAGTTGGATGCAGCGCTCAAAATTGCAAAAATCAGTACACAGGGGCAGGCCTTTGTGCTTGCAAACTGGGAACGCCTCCTGCCGCAAATCAAAACTTACGTTGCTGCGATAATGGCAGACTGGCCAGCCTTCCCCAAAATCTGGGAATCGCTGAACTTGCCTACTGGCCTGGACGAAGGGGAACGCAGCGTGTTCATGGTGGCAGCGTACTGCTTCATGATGGATGCGTCACGCCAGCGGTATCTGGAACGAGACTATACAGAGGAAATGTGGCTTGAGGCAATGCCTGACATCTCATGGCACGCCCACGACAAGGAAGATGGCACGCTATGGCTGGACACATGCAACAACGAGTTCAACTGGCATTTCTCAATATTGAATGCCCACAATATCACACTGGGACGCTTGCAGTTCTACCAGCGTACATGCCCCTTTGACTTCCCCGAATACGGCGTGGCAAAGGACGACAACGTGGCAGGCTTCCACATCCCAGCCAATGGCCCGCTGGACATAGAGGCATGCAAGGCATCGTTCCGCCGAGCACAAGATTTCTTCGCCAAATACCATCCCGACTGGGATTTCAAAGGCTTCTTCTGCCAGTCCTGGTTCCTGAATCCGATTTACAGGAACTATCTTCCCCCGACAGCAAACATACTGCGCTTCCAGGACCTGGGCAAGGCAATCAACTATCCCAACAACAGCAAGGACGCAATACGCCGCGTGTTCGCATTCAGAGGCGTAAGCATCGACAATCCCAACCCGCCAACAAAAATGCAGCGGGCAATCCAGGCAATCATCAAGGACGGCAACTCAATCGCTAATGGCGCAATCTTCATACCTAAACAATAGTGGACAGTGGACAGTGAACAGTGAACAGTGAACTGTGGGCAGAGGCTAGTGACTACCCACAGTCCACAGTCCACAGTCCAC
>JAFSTJ010000017.1 GCA_017450525.1 Victivallales bacterium
ACAAGCAACTCTGTTGCTGTGCCTAACCTGAGCCAGCCAGGTTTCTATGCTGTGGATTGCGACTGGAAATGCGGTGATGAGCAGGGGTATTTTGACTTCAGTTTCGTGCGCGTGACAAATCCGCCAGACAAAGCGGACCCCACATTCGGCATCACTTTCATAGGCGAGGCATATCCCCATGGGCAGACCATGCGCAGGCTGGGCGTCGGCACAAAGGGAATACTTATGGTATGGCGCTGGATTGAGCGGGCAGACGGCAGCTACGACTGGTCGGCAATAGACCGCTCTGTTGCTGACTGCGTTGCAAACAACATACGCATTATAGGTGGCTTCGAGAACTACAGCGGTTCCATTCCAAGCCGCTACAAACCCAAGTCAAAGCCAGCCGCCAATGCCAAATTGGAAGATGTCTTTGGCGAAGACTACTTCCAGGCTGCCTTGAAATTCGAAAAAGCGGCGGTCGAAAGATATGGCAAGTACATAAAGGAATGGACCTACGGCGCCGAAATCAATCTGCTTATCCATAACAATTCATACGAGGAGGACCACTATGTGAAGCGCATACGCACCAGCGCCCCCGAACTTAGAAAAATGCTTCCAGGCGCCGTAATAACGGGAATAGGCGTCTCTGGCGGTGATGGGCGCGCAATTCCACGCTTCCAGGTTACACGCCGTCTTTGGGACAGGCTTTACGATGTGCTGGACGGTGTTTCGCCAGACCAATACACAGTTCCCAACAACTTTGGACCAGGCGACAGGTTTTCCGACACCGAAAGCGAAACGTTCCGTGATATCATGGGCGAGGCTTGGAAGATTATCCAAAGCAAACAGCGCAGTAGCCTGGCTGTAGGGGAAAAGGGCTTTCATATCCTATACAATCTGCCCATGAACAATCCACATTCGAGGGAATTGGCCAATACCGTCGCCCGCGAATATGTCATCACAAAAAGCCTTCCCATTTCACATTGGCTGTACTAGGGCTGGAGGCTATGGCGCGAAGGCGGCGAATACGACTATGGCATGTTCAAGGGACCGTCTCCAAGACATGTGGTTTCATCATATGCGGCAATCTCAAGGCTGCTTTGCAATGCCAAGTTCGTGAAGAAGGCGGATCTTCACAAGAACGTGCCGCTTTACATCTTCACCCGTGGTGAAGAGAGCATTGCGGTGCTTTGGAAAAGCGAACAGAGCAAGGACATATCCATGATTTTGGGCCTTCCCGACAAGGCCAGGCTATACGATGTGCAGGGCAATCCAATTGCAAACGGCAAGCGGCTTTTGCTGACGCGCGCGCCAATCTACATATTTGCGCCAGTTGCGCCCGATAAAATGGAGGCGGCAATTAAAAAGACAAAGTTAAGTCTGCCTGAACTGGAACTTTGTGCATGGCAAGACCGTTTGGATGCAGTCAATGTGGCCTGCCTTAATCTGGTGAACGAGGCACTTCCCGTAAAATGCACTTTTGCAGGCAAGGAATACAAACTTGATTTACCAGCAAGTGAAATGAAAACTCTGGAGGTGCCGTGTGCCAGCAAGCCCAATGGCAAGCAGAGCATCGAGGTACGCACACCAAAGGGCTTTGTATATGCAACAGAACTTGTGCCTGAATACATAACAGTACCGAAAGTGTCTTCCATGAAGGAACTAATGGCACGGCCACCTTTGTTCACCCTCAAGAGCGTGGAAAGGCACCTTAGCAACGTGGACTACGCTGCCAACAAGCTTTGGACTGGTCCAGATGATTGCAGCGCCGTGGTCAGGATGGGATATGGTGAAAAGTCATTGTTCCTGAATGTGCTGGTCAAGGATGATATACACCAGCACGATTTCCCAGAACCAGTCATGACATGGGCTGGGGACTGCGTGCAGTTCGCCTTCGATTCCAAGCATGACGCGGCGATGAAGCATATCAAGGGGCAGCGTATTCTCTTTGATGATGACTACATCTTCACGGCGGCATTGGTGCAGGGAAAGACAATTCGGCTCATCAATGAACTGGAGCCAAAGTGGAACGCCAAGCCAGAATGCACCGTCACACGTGACGAGAGCAAGAAGACAACGGAGTACAGCATAGTCCTGCCATTGGCTGCCATGAACAAGTTGTCGGCAAAGTCAGGCAATGTGTTTGGCTTCAATCTCATTGTGATGGACAGCGACAAACCCAAGGAGAGTGCAAAATACTGGATGCAACTTACTCCAGGCATAGCAGCAGGCCAGAATCCCTCACTTTTCAAGGCATTCGTCTTCGAATAATAGGCGCAGGTATGCATGATTTTAAGTTGTCAACGCCAGAGTCTGAGGGAATCAGTTCCAGAACACTTCTTCGGATGTTGAGGAAACTGGATGAACTGGAATATGTCAATGGCATTGTCATTTTGCGGCATGGATGCTCGATTCTGGAAGGCTGGAAATCTCCTTATGAACGTGAGATGCCGCATCAACTTTTCTCATTGAGCAAGAGTTTCACGTCTTGCGCCATTGGCATTGCACAGGCGGAAGCTCGGCTGAAAATCAGCGACAGGCTCGTCTCGTTTTTCCCTGAATATGATTCTTGCATAACTGATGCAAGAATGCGCCGCATGACGCTTAA
>JAFSTJ010000222.1 GCA_017450525.1 Victivallales bacterium
AACAGTGAAAATAGCCTTGACCAATTCTGAATTGTCGTACTCAAAACGTTTTGACTTGCATCCGAACTCCTCAAATTTCTTTTCCTTGAGTTCTTCCATATTAAAATCTGCCAGATTATCAATACCACCTATGATGGATAGGAATCTTTTCAATAAGTCTGCTGCTTTTCCCATAGTTGTATCCTGTAATGTGTGACGTATTGTTTCTTGACTATGATACTATCAGAGGCTAAGTCCAGTTTCTATTTGAACAGCGCCTGAAGGCTCTTTAACGTGATTGGCTTGAGGAGAATCCCTGTTGCCCCGTCCGCTTCTGCGTTGTTGCGAGCCTCTACATCAGCAGTTACGAGATATACTGGCAGATGCGAGAGATTTGCATCGGCACGGATGGCTTGAACCAAGGCATAACCGTCCATCTCTGGCATCCACAGGTCGCTAAGCACCATCTCGATATTTGAATCGCCTTTTAGAATATCCAAAGCCTCGCGTCCGTTTGTCGCCATAATGACATCATACACTCCGCATTTAGCCAGCATGGCTTTTAGAACTGCGCGGTTTACTGGTGAATCGTCTATGATTAGAATGCGGGAAGGTGCAATTGGCTTGTCTGTATTTTCCTGGCTGGCTGTGATATCAGAGAGCTTGTCAGGAGCATCTACGGTCTGTACGTTGTGTAGTGTAATCGTGAAGGTTGAACCTACGCCGACTTCCGATGAAACAGTCAGTTCTCCTCCCATCAGCGTAGCGAGTTTATTGCATATTGGCAGGCCCAGACCAGTGCCATCGCGGTGGTTCTTGTCAGCGAGTTGGACGAATGGCTGGAGAATGCGGTGGATATTCTTCTGCTCAATGCCCTTGCCTGTATCAGCGACCGAGAGTGTCAGCGTGCCGTCCTGCCATTGGACACGCACAGTGATTGTGCCCTGGTCCGTGTATTTGTATGCATTAGACAGAAGGTTGAAGAGAAGTTGGCGTATGCGCTGTGGGTCGAGGTTCAACCATGGCATCTCTCCGATTTCAGCCTTGAGATCCAGCGACTTGCGTGTCCTGGCGACCTCGCAGGAGGCAATGACCTCGCGGGCAAGGGCAGGTATGTATGTTGGCTCCTTGATGATGTCCAGTTTGCTGCTTTCCATTTTGGAGAGGTCGAGTACATCATCAACAAGACGGGCAAGCACCTTGGCGCTGGAGCGAATCGAGGAGAGGCATCGTCTGCGTTCTTCCTCATCGGGAACCCCTTGTTCCAGCAGTTCAGAAAAACCGACTATGGCGTTGAGCGGGGTGCGGATGTCGTGAGACACGGTTGAGAAGAAGAGGCTTTTTGCCTTGTTTGCGGCACGTTCGGTTTCAAGCTGTGCCTGGTAGTCGTGTGCAAGCAGTTCCTTGTGGTGCATCTCGTCTCGCACTTCTTCTACAACGAATACATGCAGGAGGCAGCATCCGAAAAGGCAGCCAATTGAATAGAGTGGAAGAAAGGGATCTCCCAGCTGGAACAGTATGGCCGCAGTCATTGTGAGGCCAAATATGAAAAGCATTTTGTTGCGCCGCCGTATTGCGCCTTGGGAATGCAGCATCTTTATGAAAGTTGTTATTGAACCATACACATTGAACGCGCCCAGCAACACGAAAGCCAGTTGGCGGATATATCCTGCCTTGTAATAACAATTAGGGGAGATGGCGAAGAACTTGCCGTTAAAGCAGTTCACAAGCAGCGCACCGATGAAGAAGCCCATCACTATGCGCCCTGACCACAGCAGTCGTTGCTGCGGCCCACCGTCCATTTCCAGATAGGCGACGATGAAGCGTGCCCAAGCATAGATGGACAGCGCCATCATCAGAAAGAATACGACAGTGTCAAGGTAGAGAAGGGTGGGATTCCCTAATTCAGCAAGTATCCCCCATAGTAAATCCGACACGAAAAACATCAATAGGCAGATGAGAAAGTGCCTGAATTCCGGCGATCCCGCACGTGATTCTTCTTTCTTCCAATCAAACAGCTGCTTCCAGTTGATTATAAGATGGACCACCAGCGCAATGCCGGCGATACTTGAATAAAAAAAGTTTTGCATAAAACTCTTAGAGAATGTGAACCCAAAAACAGTCTTATTATATCATTCACCTTACGAAAAATCAAGCAGGGCGAGATAATTTGGCTTTGTTCCGTAATGGGGCTAATGACGATGGTTATTGCTAACTGACTGATTGTCCCATAAGTCCCATAAGTCCCATAAGTCCCATTGAAAGACTACCCTCATGTAAAACATAAAACATGGCATGGCGGAGGAATGGGCAAATGCTGGTTTGAAAAAGCGTGGCGCGGGATTATTTTAGGCGATATTATGAGTAGGGAGCAGATATATAGGGTGCTGTCCGCATTGAGCCACATTTTGTTTACGCTGATGTTGTCGGTGCTGGTGGCCTTTGCTGTGGCATTACCCGTAGGATTGCTGGCGGATTTGTGTTTCAATGTCAAGGACAGCATTGTGATGTGGATTGCCGCGCCGCTGTTTGTGCTGGTGTTTTGTGCCTCGTTTTATTTTTGCTGGCGTTTTTTGCATCGCTTTAAAGGTGCCATTGTCGAGGGCAAGGACAGGTTTGGAAGCCTGATGCTGTGGGGAACAATAGCCATCATCGTGATGACGCTGTCCGTTTATGTGCAATGGGAGTTTGAAAGCAATCTTTGGGCTGTTCCTTTTTTCGCTGCGCCGATATTGGCCTTGCTGCTGGCGATGATATGGCCGTTCAAGCGGCATGGCAGTGGCATGGCCGTGCATACGCTTACCTTTGGTGGCATGTTTTGGGTGTTATTGATATGCGGTTTCATTATGGGAGCCATTGGCAAGCCTGTGGACTATCAAGGGGACAATGCAATGGAAATACCGCATTTGACGCAGAGCCAGATAAAGCATATCTTCCCCGATAATGCAAAGCACATAGTCATTTCTGGAAGTACGAATGCCTACCATTGGGAATGCGAGGCAAGCGAGGAGGATTTCCAGAAGTTTGCGGTGCAATGGGATTTCAAGGAGATTACAGAATCAACGTTTCAGCATGAGGCGCCATACTACGAGCACAACAAGCGTGCCAGCAATGGCGGAGGCTTCACGTTGCAGTACTTTCCTAACTCACATAAACTAACTGGATTCTTTTCAACACATTAAACATAAGAGGTAATTGAAAATGAGGAAATTGTTTGTTTTGTTGGCATTGGCGGCTGTCATGAGTTTTGCGGCCGATTTTCCATTGCTGGAGCGTTTTGATGATGCGGAGCATTTGAAGGGCCAGTTGCTGGAAGGTGCGTCAATTGCGCCAGACGCAGGTGTGGAGAAGGGCGCTTTGTGCGCCATTGGTGATGGAAAGCCAAACAGAACAATCTACTCGGTGGACTTGCCAGTGGAGGGTGGAAAGCAATATGCGCTGGCGCTGAATTACCATACAGAAAAACTGGCCAATTATGCATTCCGCGTGGATGTGGTTTACAAGGGAAGCGGCAAGCCTGAGTCCTTCAATATGATTGCTAGCAGCTGGCGCTGGATGCACCGCACATACGAAATCACCGCGCCCGAAGGTGCCAAAGGCGCCACAGTGAGGCTGCGCCTGGTGGGAGCACCCGTTGGAAGCCGCCTGCTGGTGGATTTCCTGAGAATGGCGCCTATGGTTAATGGCATTGCAAAGGGCATTCACATCACAGACTTTGAAACCGCATTTGACGGATGGCGCTTTGACAGGCACCTCATATTCGACCACTTTATGCCAGGACCTGGCGGCTCGGTGGTGAACGAATGGAAGGAGGCAAAGGTGGGCGAGGCGTTCTTCCAGGCGAAGGGCAACGGCGCACCCATGCAGTATGCGCTCTACATCGACAACATCAAGGTCACTGGCAACTGCAACTACATATTCGAGGCATGGTACAAGGCG
>JAFSTJ010000223.1 GCA_017450525.1 Victivallales bacterium
GTGGATACAGCTTATATACTTCCAAGCGCTCGCCCACGGAAATGGATTTGCCTCCTTCGCCTATGACAATCGTATCATTCGGCGTCACAGCAACCACAATGAAGGGGAGAATCGAGGAAAGAATTTCATCTGATATCTGCGTTGCTGCATTCTCCGCAGTGAACGACACGATATCATCAACCGTGGAGATTGGCTTATCCTTCTGTTCATACGCACTCCACGCGCTTACTGTAATAGTGTTCGACCATTTGAGCTGACCAGTCGCGGCCAGCAGAACACGATAGTTTACTTCAGCTATGGTCAAGTTCTGGTTAGGAAGCGGCATTTTTGTGTGTGGATCCACTTGCAACTGGCCCACGTTTCTGAAGTTGACCTTCCCCACCACCAGATAGTCTGTGGCCAGTTTCTGTTTTTGACGCGGACGGAAATCCGTTAATGACGCATTTGAATCTTTTGAACGGTCAAGCTCCTTATTCACGGCATCGTCATATTTTCTGTCCAACATGGTGAACTTCCTGGTCTGGGTGATGTGATCGTTAAGCCTGCTCTCCAGGCCTTCAATCCACTTTGAGGTGGAAAGATTCGCGCCCATGAAGGAGATGCTTGATGTATTGCTGTCAAACTTCGACACCACCATGCGCCTCAGGATGTTGGGGTCGTCACCGACTATGTATCGCCCGTCCATCTGGACTTCCAGTTCCACGGTGTATTGATGCGTTGTCTCGTCATATCTGTCCGAAAGCACTTCATATCCAGCAATGGTGCCTCCGCACCACTTCTTCATGTCGGCCTGGACCATGTCGGAGATGTGAAGCTTGTCCTCATCACCCAGCTTGCTGTTTGAAATGCTGACCTCGCTTTCATTCAGGATTGCACGCTGCGAGGCCTGGATAGTCATGCCGCAATTCTTCTCCATAGCCATTATGAGCGCCGCGTCCAGGGCCGCCCTATAGCTGCGCCCTGTACCAGTGGCTCTCCTACTTATTATCGTAGTCTCCGCCAGCAGAATTCCGCTTAGCAGAACTGCCAATAAAAATGTGATTCTACATGTCTTCATACCAAGTTCTCCTATTCAAGTTAAATCAGAAGTCGTACACGCGTCCCTGGCGAACGCCAGAATCTTCCTTCTTCACTGGAGCGGCGGGTTGTCCTTGCTTCTGTTCCACAGGACGCTTGCCAGATAGAATGCTCTTGTTCGATGCCAGTGTGTCAAAGCTCCACAAACGCACCACGTATGCAATCTTATGTCCCGATGGATGAATCAAAGTGACCTTCTTCACAGTGCTGCGCCCGATCATGCTGTCAGAACCCTTGACTCTGGTCTCGCTCATGATACGATCCACATACTTCACGAAGCTTTCCTCCGTGGCATTGTCCATACTGTCAAAAGAAACTCCCTCGTATTCATTTTCGCTTCTTTCGGATTGCTCCACCATAGAGATAGTGCTGTTTATGAACCTGGTAAGCTGCGTGTTGGCCATGGATTCAGCCTGCCTGAATGCATGCTCCATTGCCCTTTCCTGGCGCCTCACATCCTTTCCCGTGTAGGACGAGCCCCAGCAACCAAAGCTAAGCAGAGCAGGCTGCCCTTTTTCATCAAAAAACAGCCTCACGCCAAACTGGTTCAGCATTTCCTCATTGGAGGGAAGCGCATCGCTTATGCTAAGTCCAGAGGTGCTTCTTACGAGCGGAAGCTTTTTCCTGTAAATAGATTGGGCAATTTCAATTGTGTCATAGTCATACCTAAGAACCACACCGATGCTGTAATTGCCATCAGCGCTACGAGTCTCAAAAGTCTGCACTGGCAAATAGCCGCTGCTCTTGCCGATTGCCTTGCGGACTGCTTTGGTGAAAATCTCGTCCTGGAACAACTTGCGCTTCGTCTCTACCTTGTTCCCATAGTCATCGGGATTCTTCCCCAGCTTGCGGAGCCCTTCGTCCAGCGCAGCCTCGGAAAGTCCCTTCAATTTCTTAAGAATCGTACTTTTGGATTCGGCAAAGTCCTTCGGAGGCTCCAACCTGTCATCGGACTGGTCGCTGAAGTATTTGCTGACTTCCTCCATCATTTCCTGGCCTGTAAGGTCCATGACCATTTTTGATGTGGCATTGCGCAGGGCCTTTTCAAATGCCACTGTCCTGCCCTTCACGAAATCGGGGGAATTCACATTTACTGGCACTGTTGCCTGGCCTGTGATGTACATAACTCCTTTTGCATTCTTCGTGCCGTATGCGTCTATGCCCCGCTCCTTGGCAAAGGCGGCAAATGCCTCCTCCAGCAACATGGAGGAGGTCTTCTCCACCACGTATGCCTTGACATCGTCATTCACGGAACTAGCGGTTTCACTGGAAATCGCCTCCTCAACTGTACCAACTGTCGCAACGGCCTCCTGCCCGAAGCATGCCGCGCACGCCAAAAACACTGAAAGTAAAACTGATTTCTTCATTTTTACATCTCCTCTTTGTAAATATACTCAATTACCATTATCCATGGGATGCCCCCCCGTGCCGGCGAAGGGAGGCAACTCAACTCAATTGCTCAATGACCTGCGCCTCGTGGTCACCTTGCGGACGGGAATGCTCTTTTGCCAATACAGCGTCCCGCTTGCCTTGTCAATCAACTTCATGTTAAAGGAATACTCGATCTCAACCAAACCATTGTCCTGCGTGATATTCCTGGAGCGCAGAACGCTTGCCAGCACATACTGTACTTCTGGTGCATTAGATGCATACTGTGCAGCATCGGGGTCGTAAACCAGTATTTTACCGCTGTTCGTGAGTTCTGACTGAAGTCTCAAGGTGATATCCTCCGACAGTGCCGCCACGCCAATGCCGCGTGCAGTAGTGTCAATTACTGTATTCGGCACAACGGTGACCGCCCTGTTACCGCCAGGAAGCAGCTTTATGCGGTCATATTTCAAAAGAGACTGGACTGCCTGTGCCACGGCATATTCCACATCTTCTAGTTTAACACCAGCGGAGGTTCCTCCAGTCTCGCCAGACACCAGAGTCTTAGTATTCGGCGTTGCGCATCCTGCCAGAACCAATATCAAAAGAGCGGCAAACATCATGTACAATTTTTTATTCATAGTGATTTTCCTCCTTGTTGCAATTAATGTTTAAATGGCCTTAGATAGAACCTGAAATCCGCTGCTTCCTTAGCTGATGCAACTGCGGAAAGCCCCTTGATTTCCCCTGGCTGAACAGCCATGTTCTGCCAGGTGCTTACCACGGATTCTATCTCCATTCCCGTTTCATCCAGCCATTGCACCTTGTATTCAAGCCGTGCCATTCTTCTGGAATTGTTAACCACGTTCGCCTGGAACAGGCAGTAACCCGCCTGGTTTCGCATGCAACGAACACTGGTCACATGGATACTCTTGCCAAGATTTGGCGCAAGCGTCACCCTCGCGTCAACTGGGGGAACTGGGGTATGAACACAGCCAATTCCCAAAAACATCAGCA
>JAFSTJ010000224.1 GCA_017450525.1 Victivallales bacterium
AGCAGGACGGTGCAGACAAGAAGCAGGACGGTGCAGACAAGAAGCAGGACGGTGCAGACAAGAAGCAGGACGGTGCTGACAAGAAAGATGCGGCTCCTGATAACAAGAAGGAGGCAGTGCCGAAATGAGCGATGATGTCTTGCTAAAGGCCGAAGGGCTGGTAAAGGTGTATGGCGGGCGAGCCGTGGTGAACAAGGTTTCGCTGGAGGTGCATCCTGGCGAGGTGGTGGGGCTTCTTGGCCCCAACGGCGCGGGAAAGACCACTTCTTTCTATATGATAACGGGGTTGATACAGCCCGATCAGGGGAAGATTTCATTCCTTGGTCAGGATGTTTCAAAACTGGCCATGTACCAGCGTGCTCGCCTTGGAATGGGCTATCTGGCTCAAGAACCATCCATTTTCAGGAAACTGACCGTAGAGCAGAATGTGATGTGCGTTCTGGAGACTTTGGACATGACGTCTTCTGAACGCAAGGAGCGTCTTGCTGAATTGCTGGATGAATTGCAGTTGACGCATCTTGCGAAACAAAAGGCAATGACTTTGAGCGGTGGTGAGCGCAGGCGACTGGAGATAACCAGAGCAATGGCTACAACGCCGAAACTCATGATGCTGGATGAGCCATTTGGAGGCGTGGATCCCATCAATGTAAGTGAAGTGCAGAAAATCGTCGCAAATCTCAGGGACAGGGGATTGGGCATACTCATAACGGACCACAATGTGAGAGAGACATTGGCAATTGTGGACCGCTCCTACCTGATTTGCAACGGCGAGATACTTTTCACTGGAACAAGTGAATCATTATTGAACAACGAAGATGCCAAGCGCGTGTACTTGGGCCCAAGCTTCAATCCTTGAGGTCATGGGCGGTGGCTGCGCAGGCGAAACATCGGAGGCAGAATCATGAAAGTTGAATTTTCAGCAAAAGTTGAAGTGGAAGATGCAGTGAAGGCGAAAGCCCAGGAGCAGATGGACAAGTTTGTGGCTGACTTCTCCACCCAGAAGATCACATCGGCACACATTCATTTTGCGGCGGAACGCGTTTTCCAGATAGTGGAAATCCAGTTGAATGCCAAGAACCTGAGCCTGCATGCCGCTGCAAAGCAGGACAATGTGTACGCCGCACTGGCCAAGGCGTTTGACAAGCTGAACACACAGATGAGCAGGTATCTGGACAAGATCAAGGACAGCTCCGTCAAGGCCAACCCAGCTCTGAAGGACAAGATCTGGAACTCATCCGAACTCAAGGAAGAGGCGGATGACGCAGATCTGGACGGCTACAAATACGAACTGTAATTTTTGGGAAAATCATCCACATATTGACACAGGTTTCCACCTATTGCCTAATGGGAAAATCTGTGTCAATCTGTGGAAAACAGTGGATTAATAATGAATACTGTACTTACCATCGCTGGCTCGGATACCATTGGCGGCGCAGGCATCCAGGCGGATTTGAAGACCATGTGTGCGCATAAGGTGTATGGTATGAGCGTCATCACCGCGCTTACCGCGCAGAACACCCTTGGCGTCCAGGCAATACATGTACCAGAGCCATCCTTCGTGAGGAGCGAGATTGACAGCGTATTCAGTGACATCTTCCCCGATGCGGTGAAAATTGGAATGCTGGCGAATGCGGGCATCATCCATGCCGTCGCAGAAGGGCTTGCCCATTACAAGGCAAAGAACATCGTGCTGGATCCAGTTATGATTTCAACGTCCAACCACAGGCTTCTTGAGGCAAGTGCAGAAGATGCTTTGCAGAATGAAATGCTGCCTTTGGGCGATGTGCTTACCCCAAATCTGCCAGAGGCGGCTGCTCTTGCAGGTGTTGAGGCAATACACAGCAAGCAGGAAATGATACAGGCTGCGCAGCTTATCGCCAAGAGAACAAAGGCGGCAATCCTCGTTAAAGGCGGCCATCTGGCTGACTGTGCGGACGATTTGCTCTTCGTCAATGGTGAGTGCTTCTGGTATGAGACCAGGCATATTGAAACCAAGAACACCCATGGCACTGGATGCACACTTTCCTCAGCCATAGCCAGCAATCTTGCAAAGGGACTGCCTCTGCGGGATGCGGTCGGCAAAGCAAAGGAATATATAACAAAGGCATTGCAAAATGACCCGCATCTGGGACATGGCAACGGCCCATTGAACCATTGCGTCGAAATATGACGCAACACGCTGCGTCAAAATGTCGCAGTGGGACAGCGTTTTGGCGCAGTTTTTTGTATTAAATATTAGTTATAACGTCAAAGATGCTAAAAAATATAAGTATGTTTGTTCCATTGTATTCAAAAATAGCGTTTTTAATTTGAAAATCTCCTCTAAAAAAAGTTGGCACGGCAATTGCTAATAGACCAAGTGTCATTTGATTAGTTGATAACGTAGAACGTTAATAGAGGAGTAACGAAAATGAGTAAGATTCTAGGTATTGATCTTGGTACAACGAATTCTTGCATGGCGGTAATGGAGAATGGCAAGCCCGTGGTCATCCCGAACGCGGAAGGCAGCCGCACCACGCCGTCAGTCGTGGCATTTACAAAGAGTGGCGAGCGTCTGGTAGGCGCGATGGCAAAGCGTCAGGCAGTGACCAATCCAAGCCAGACCGTGTTCAGCATCAAGCGTTTCATGGGCCGCAAGTACAGCGAAGTGAAGGCTGATATGGACATGGTTCCATACAAAGTCGTGGAAGGCAAGAACGGCGATGCATGCGTGGAAATTGATGGCAAGACCTACACACCACCAGAAATCTCTGCTCTTATCCTGCAGAAGTTGAAGGCAGATGCAGAGGCATACCTGGGCGAGACCATCACCGAGGCAGTCATCACTGTTCCTGCATACTTCAATGACAGCCAGAGGCAGGCAACCAAGGACGCAGGCCGTATCGCTGGATTCGACGTGCGCCGTATCATCAACGAGCCTACTGCCGCTTCACTGGCATACGGCTTGGATAAGAAGAAAGATGAGAAGATCGCAGTCTATGACCTGGGCGGCGGCACATTCGATATCTCGGTGCTGGAACTTGGCGAAGGCGTGTTCGAAGTCAGGGCAACCAACGGCGATACACACCTGGGCGGCGATGACTTTGATGGCGTCCTGATCGATTGGCTGGCTGATGACTTCAAGAAGGAGTTCGGCATTGACTTGAGGCAGGATCCAGTGGCATTGCAGCGCTTGAAGGAAGCGGCCGAAAAGGCAAAGTGCGAACTTTCCAGCAGCACTTCCACCGAAATCAATCTGCCTTACATCACTGCTGACGCCAGCGGACCGAAGCACCTGACCAAGTCCATCTCCAGGGCAATGCTTGAGCAGCTGACCAGCGAGCTTTGCGCACGTTCCGAAGGACCATGCCGCAACTGCCTCAGGGATGCAAGCCTCAACTCCAGCCAGATTGACGAGGTCATCCTGGTTGGTGGTATGACACGTATGCCAAGGGTGCAGCAGATTGCAGAGGAAATCTTCGGCAAGACTCCACACAAGGGCGTGAATCCTGATGAAGTCGTGGCAGTCGGCGCGGCAATCCAGGGCGGCGTTCTTGCAGGCGATGTGAAGGACGTGCTCCTTCTGGATGTCACACCTCTTTCACTGGGCATTGAGACATTGGGCGGCGTGTTCACAAAACTCATCGAGCGCAACACCACCATTCCTCACAAGAAGAGCGAAATCTTCAGCACTGCGGCTGATAACCAGACCAGCGTTGAAATCCACGTTCTGCAAGGTGAGCGTTCGGTTGCCAGCGGCAACAAGAGCTTGGGACGCTTCCACCTGGACGACATCGCAATGGCGCCTCGTGGAGTGCCGCAGATCGAAGTCACATTCGATATCGATGCCAACGGCATCCTGAAGGTGTCCGCAAAGGATATGGGCACTGGCAAGGAGCAGAAGATCACCATCACTGCAAACTCAGGCCTCTCCGAGGATGAAATCAAGAAGATGATGGATGACGCGCAGGCTCATGCCGAGGAAGACAAGAAGAAGAAAGAGGCTGCCGATACACGCAACCGCGCAGATTCACTTGTCTATCAGACAGAAAAGCAGTTGAAGGAAAATGGGGACAAGATACCTGAAAACATCAAGGCCCCGTTGGAAAGCAGCATTGCTGACCTGAAGAAGGCAATCGAGGCAAACGATACCGACAGGATGAACAGCATCATGAAGGACATGGAGGAGAAACTCCACGCCTTTGCCCAGGAACTGTATAAGAACGCAGGCCCACAGGCAGGCGGCCCACAGGCTGGCCCACAGCCAGGCCCTGAGGCCAACCCAGGCAATGGGGACTTCATCGATGTGGACGAAAAGAAATGATGAATTAAATTAAGGTCGTTGTTTTAGGAATAGGCGGCCGCCCCTAAAAAAGGCGGCTGCCAGGCAACTAACAAATAAGGAGTTATTGAAATGAAGGTAAGACCACTAGGTGACCGTGTTCTGGTCGAAGCAGTTGAGCAGCAGGAAGTTATGAAGGGCGGCATCTATCTGCCCGACACCGCGAAGGAAAAGCCACAGGAAGCTAAGGTCATTGCAATCGGCCCAGGAAAGAGGGACGAGAATGGCAAACTCATTCCAATGGACGTGAAAGTCGGTGACTTCATCCTCACAAGCAAGTACGGCGGCACTGAAATCAAACTGGATGACAAGGAATACAAGATCCTCAGCTCCAGCGACATTCTGGCAATCGTTGAACACTAATCTTTAAAAGAACAGGTTTTATTTAGGAGAAAAGGTAATTATGGCAGCAAAGCAGATTAAATACGATACCAACGGGCGTCAGGCTCTGTTGAACGGCGTCGCAGCATTGAGCAAGGCAGTCAAGACCACACTGGGACCGAAAGGCCGCAATGTCATCATTGATAAGAAGTTCGGTTCACCCACAGTCACCAAGGACGGTGTTACAGTTGCAAAGGAAGTCGAACTCCCGAACCCCTTTGAGAACATGGGCGCCCAGATGGTCAAGGAAGTCGCCAGCAAGACCAATGACAATGCCGGTGACGGTACCACTACCGCGACTATCCTGGCAGAAGCAATCTTCCGCGAAGGTTTGAAGAACGTCACCGCAGGCGCAAATCCAATGAGCCTGAAGAGGGGCATTGACAAGGCAGTCGCCGCAATCGAGGCCGCTCTGAAGCAGATGGCCATCTCCGTGAACTCCAGCGAGGCCCAGATTGCACAGGTCGCCACAATCTCCGCCAACTCCGACAAGGAAATCGGCAACATCATCGCTGAGGCAATGTCCAGGGTCGGCAATGACGGCACAATCACCGTCGAGGAGGCGAAGACCACCGAGACCACAATGGACGTGGTCGAAGGCATGCAGTTCGACAAGGGCTATCTCTCACCTTATTTTGCCACAAATCCAGAGAACATGACCTGCGTTCTTGAAGATGCTCTGATTCTC
>JAFSTJ010000225.1 GCA_017450525.1 Victivallales bacterium
GTGGACTGTGGACTGTGAACTGTAGGCTGTGGACTGGAGATTGGAGGACATAGCCTATAAAAATAATGGTTGTATTCATGATTACCCCTTTCGTCCCCTATTATCCCCTGAATAAAGGCACAAAAAAAGCCCGCCTCCACATTCACGTGGAGGCGGGCTAGGATATTCGCTGGCCTAAACGGCCCTATCTATCATTCTGCACTCGCCAGACTCTTGGTGCCATGGCCCTTGTGCCAGGTGTTCACCAGATTTGTGGCGATGAACACGGAGGAATAAGTACCGATGATCACGCCGAAGAACATCACCAGAGCAAAGTCCCTGACTGCGCCGCCGCCAAGAACCAGCAAGCACACGACCACGAACATTGTGGTCAAGCTGGTGATGATTGTACGGGACATGCAGTCATTGACTGCCTTGTTAACCAAATCACCGTACTTGACGCCCTTGTTCAGTTCCTGTGTTTCCCTGACACGGTCAAATATGACGATGGTATCGTTCAGGGAGTAACCGATGATGGTCATAACTGCCGCGATAACTGTCAATGACAGGCTGCCGCCAAACAGCAGGAAGAAGCCCAGCGAGATAATCGCGTCGTGCGCCACGGCGACTGCAGCCGCGAAGCCGTACTTGCGGTCGAAGCGGAACGCCAGGTAGATGATGACGCCAAGTATTGAGAAGAAGGCCGCCCAGAAAGCCGCCACACGGAACTGGGAACCCACGTTGGCGCCGACGGTGTTGGTCTGCTTGATGCTGATTCTCACTTCGGGGAACTTCTTGTCCAGCCTGTCATTGAATGAGGTATAGTCCACATCCTTGTTGCTTGTTGGGAGCACGATTTCCAGCAATGGCTGGCCAGACTGGCCCTTCTTGTAGCCGACGCGCACGTTGTCGGAATATCCTTCTTCCACCAAGAAGGCGCGAATCTTGTCCACATTCGGGGTTTCACCACTGCATTCGTAGGAGAGTTCGGTACCACCAGCAAAGTCAATGCCAAGCATGCCCTTTCCGCGCACAACGAATGTGCCCAGTGCGATGACAATCAGAACAAGCGAGAGAGTATAGACAACCTTGCGCTTGCCGACATAGTCGAACTTCATGTTCTTGAAGAAGCCAAAGATGTACATTGGCAGGTTCTTCACGGCATCGGTGAATGTCATCAAGTCAAACAGAGCACGTGTCATGAATATGGCAGTGAACATACTGGCAAAGATACCGAATGCCAATGTTACGGCGAAGCCCTTGACTGCGCCAGTACCGAAGTTGTAGAGGAAGAAACATGTGATAAGAGTGGTCAGGTTGGAGTCGAAGATACTGGAGAATGCCTTGCCGTATCCAACCATGACTGCGCCTGCCAGGCTTGTCTTTGTTGCGAGTTCCTCGCGGATGCGCTCGAATATGATGACGTTTGCGTCAACCGCCATACCAATTGTCAGAATCATACCTGCGATACCAGGCATTGTGATGGTGGCATGCATGATTGCCATGGTGCCGACCACCAGGAAGGTATTCACTACCAGGGCGAGGATGGCAACCAGACCAGCCAGCCTGTAGTACAGAAGCATGAACAGCACCACCAGAGCCAAGCCGATGAGAGCCGCGACGCAGCCACTGCTGATGGAATCGCTTCCCAGTGTTGGGTCCGTGCCGAACTCACTGCCGATATTGACAGTGACAGGAACATTACCAGATGCAATGACACTGGCAAGACGCTTTGCTTCCTCAAGAGTGAAACTGCCTGTAATCTGTGCCTGGCCATTGTCAATGGCGGTCTTCAGGACAGGTGCGCTATAGACTGTGCCGTCCAGCACGATTGCCAAGAGGCGGCCTACGTTCTTGGAGGTCACGTCACGGAAAGCAGCGCTGCCCCTGCCATTGAATTTGAGTGAAATGCACCAGCGACCGAACTCGTCGGTCGTCGGGAACGCGCGCTCAATGTCCTCGCCTTTCGCAGCAGTTGGCTGCTCTTCCAGGAAGATAGTGGTATATGTGACGGAACCATCATTCTTCTCATGCTCGATTTCAGAGCGAATCAAGCCAGCAGGCGTCCTGAAGGACTGTGGATCCTTTGCATATTCTTCAGCGAGCCTGTTGCTGTCCTGCGCCACAAGGTAGAACTCCAACCTTGCCGCACGACGGATCAGATTGCGGATTTCGTTCTTGTCCGCCTCATCAACGGATGGCATGCGAACAGAAATGGTGTTGTCACCAGTAGCCTTGATTTCAGGTTCGGTCACACCAGTGGAGTTCAGACGGTTGTCCAGGATGTTGAGAATGCGGTCTCTGATTTCAGTAACACCACCGTAGTTCACGGCCTCTTCGTTCTTGATGAGGTTGATGTTTCCAGCCAGGAAAGTACGCACTTCAGCTGCGAGCGCGGCATCCTTGACAGCAGCCCTGGCCACATCTTCCGCCTCGCCCTTGCCCTCCGCAAAAGCCTTCAGCTTCTTGCCAAGCTCCTCTGGAACTGCAGCAGTCACTTTCGCATCATTGTTATAGTAGGAGGCAAGGAAGCCCTGCATCGTCTTTTCTGTGACAAGCAGGCCTTTCGCCTCGTCAATGTCAAAGTCCAACACAAATTCAGTACCACCCCTCAGATCCAGGCCCAGGCGCAACTTGCCAGCGGACTTGACACGCAGGTAGTTCATGACGGTCTTGTTGGATGTATGCGGATGGAATGGCACCTTGATGAAATCATTCAGGCTTATCCTATAAAGTTCGCTGTTGCCATTGGCTGCCTTCTCCAGCTTCTTGAAGCCAGAGACGTTCTTTTCCACATCGTATGCCAGTGTGAGGTAGCGAACCACGTCATCGTATGCCTTTTCCTCGTCTTTGTCCTTGAATTCGGGACGAACGGAAACCGCCGCCTGCAATGCCTTGATCTCATCGGCAAGCTTCTGATATGCCTCGCCTGACTTGTCGGCCAGATTCCTCTGCTCGGCAATCTTCTTCTGCAATGGGAGACGCTTCATCAATTCCTTGTATTCCAGCGTCTCAAGCCATGCCTTGTATTCAGGTGTGCCTACAATCGCGTCATACTGCTGCTGGTACACCTTCTTGTCTGCACTGGCATTCTCTGGCAGTGCATCCATCTCGGCCTTGATGGCAGCAGCTTTCTCAAAATCGGACTTCCTGTCAATCAAAGCAAGGCGCTTCTGCAATTCCTTGTAGTCCCTGACCTTGCGCCATGCAATGTACGCATTGTCAGACATCATCTTCTCCAGTTCTTCCGCGGCCTTCTTGTATTCCTCGGATGACTGGTCCGCCTTAGCGATGGTTTCGCGCAATGCGTCTGGATCGCCCTTGAACGAGGCGGCCTCCACCTCCAGTTTCGACACGGTCTTCGCCGCCTTGTCCTCAAACACCTTGATCAAGTTGCGGTCCTTCAGCGGCAACATCGCCAGTCCCCAGACCAGCAGTACTGCCGCTATGATGA
>JAFSTJ010000226.1 GCA_017450525.1 Victivallales bacterium
AAACCACACACCATTCAATTGCTAATTGCTAATTTGAAAAAAATCGCGCATTGCATTGAAATATCCAAAAGCGGGGTTATTGTATAGTGTTTTTAGCCTTGACCTTGTAGTAAAAACATTCATAGACAAAGGAGAATGACGATGTTTTGCAAGAATTGCGGTCAACAGATTGATGACAATGCCACCAAGTGCGACAAATGTGGTGCCAGCGTGGCCCCGGCAGCGGCTCCTGCGGCTGCCCCGGCGGCAGGCGGTTTCAGCACGCCTTCTCCCAATGGTTCCGGTGTTGTTTTGAACATCAACGTTGGTTCTCAAGAACCAATTGCTCCCAGCGGCAAGAACACCATTCTAGCTGTCATCCTAAGCTGCTGCTTCCCTGGCGTCGGCCAGATTTATCTTGGACAGCTCTTCAAGGGTATTGCTTTTTTGATTCTTGCATACATCCTCGGTCCAGTTACAGGTGGACTTTTGGCAATTGTTGCATGGATTGTCGCCATGCTGGATGCCTTCAAAATCGGCAAAAAGCTGGAAGAAGGCAAGAGCGTTGCGCCGTGGGAGTTCTTCTAGGCTTCCCATATCTTCCAGAGGTAATTGCGTTTTGACATGCGTAAGGCATTGACAGTTGGCGATTGCCTCAGGCGAAAAAGATGGTTGCGTCCAGCCTCCCGTCAGGAGGCTATCGCAACCATTCTCTGTTTATGCGGAGCATTATTTTTGGACTTTCTGCGTATTGACATCTCCACTGGTGTGTTTCCTAGTTGGATAAATGCTGGGCACACCAGGTGGTTTGTCTGCCCCTTCTGCGGTGGAACGCGCGCATTCTGCTACGTGGTGAGAATGCAGTTTTGGAATGCCTTGCACTGCAGCCTCATTGGAACGTGGGTCTCCATTTGGATACTTGCGACGCTTCCCATCCGCATTTGGTTCTGGGCGAAATGCTATTCGCGCAAGGCACTGGTTAGCTATTGGTGGCTGAAAAAGCTGGAAGGGGGCAATAATTTCCTCTTCTTGACCGCCGTCCTTGTTGTCGTCCAGATGATGCTTCACTATTATTACGGTTTTAACTGGTTACCTTTGCGCCAGTTTATGCAGGATTTTTGACCTAGCAGCTTTATTTTTCGCTGTGATGAATTATCTTATATGTGTTTATCTTCAACCCTCAACAACAAAGGATTTTTGCGGTGAAAAAGAAAGTCAGGCTAGGTGTCATTGGTGTCAGCGGTCGTGGAAGAGGCCTTCTAGGGCTTCTGCTAGAAATGGATGACGTGGAGATTGTCGGAATCAGCGACCTCTATCAGGACAGGCTGGATGCAGCCGTTAAAAAGACCATCGACGCAGGGCGCAAGGCTCCGAAAGCCTCGCTGGACTACCGTGACCTACTTGAGATCAAGAACATGGATGCCATTCTGACGCCATCGTCCTGGACCTCCCATGTGCAGATACTTCTTGATGCGATGGATGCGGGCAAGTACGCAGCCACGGAAGTCGGCGGAGCCTGCAGCGTTGAGCAGTGCTGGGAACTGGTGCGCACATCCCGCCGCACGGGAAAGCCCTGCATGCTCCTTGAAAACTGCTGCTATGGACGTGAGGAGATGACCGTTCTCAACATGATCAAGGAAGGGCTCTTCGGCGAACTCGTCCACGCAGAGGGAGGCTACCGCCACGACCTGCGCGATGAAATCAGCCTGGGACATGTAAACCGCCACTATCGTTTGGACAACTATCTGAACCGCAATGGTGACGTCTATCCCACACATGACCTCGGCCCCATCGCCAAGTACCTGAACATCAACAGGGGCAACCGAATGCTCTCGCTTGTTTCCGTTGCCAGCAAGGCGGTCGGCTTGAACGAATGGAACAAGACGCATAAGGGAGCCGACCAGGACTACACTCAGACTCATTTTGCGATGGGTGACGTCGTCACCACTATCATCAAGTGCGCCCACGGCGAAACCATCACCCTGTTCCACGACACCACGCTCCCGCGCCCATACAGCCGCGCCAACCTCCTCCAGGGTACCAAAGGCATCTGGCAGGAGGACAAAAATGGCGTCTATTTCGACGGCATCAGCCCGAAGCAGCATACCTGGGAGAGCATCAACGACTACTATGAGCGTTACGAGCATCCGCTTTGGGTAAAGTTCCGCAACGATGGCGTGAAGGGCGGTCACGGCGGCATGGACTGGCTTGTGCTGCGCGCATACGTCGAGGCGGTCAAGAACGGCACTGACACGCCAATCGACGTCTATGACACGGCGGCCTGGATGTCCATCACGGCCTTGAGCGAGGATTCCGTCGCGATGGGCGGTGCGCCAGTCGCAATTCCCGACTTCACCAACGGCGCGTGGATCAACCGCGGCAAGTCCCTCAAGGGCATGTATTCGCTGGACAACTGGGAGGTTTAGGAGATAAGAATTGTTTCACCTGCCGTTCTGACTGGCGTTTTCATAACGAGAGGCAGTAAGAAAACTACCTTTCGTTTTTTCTGTCTTTCGTCCAAATCAACTCCACGGAGGAGCAAAGAAGAATAAAGTAGCCGATAGTTTCAAGACTCTCTTCAAGGAGTTCCTTGATTCTGCCTACATGTTCCTCCTGAAGGACATTGATTAAAAAGCGCTTATGACCGATGCACTGTGCAACGGGGAGAACCAGGACCATGGCGCACAGCATGATTTCAAAAGAGGGGTGATGAAGGAAAAGGAAGAACTCCTTTCTTGTCTCCTGCCAATCCGCCAAAGCGTATGAGACGGAAGCGATGGGAAAGACCACCCCTATTTTCCAGCCAACCACTGGGATGTGATCCCCAAGGAAGTTATCAAGTTCACGGCTGACAGCAAAGGCGCACAATCCAGCAAAGAGCGGCATAAGCCTTGCAAACTCCCCTTTGCGCAGACTGGCGACGCCAAATATGATGGTGGCCAGCAGCAATTCGCCAAGCTGGATGTTTTCGATGATGCAGTGCTCACGAAAGGTTTCAGCCTGGAAGCGACATGCAAGAAAATGCTCCAACAGAATAACAGCAAAACATCCTGCCAGATAGATGAACTGGCGAATGCCAAACCATATACTTGCTTTCTCTGTCGTGGTCATCATCTCTTATATCCTTTTTGAATGCGCCTCTATGGCGGTTGAACGCCCCCTTTTTATAACAACGCATACAAAAAGGTTTTCATTTGAGGTGGGTGAAAAATCACTCCTGATGACCTAGGCATTTGACACAGTCCTTCAAAGATGCTATCTTAAGAGCTAATTGCAAAACTATCATCGGAATGCACGTCGATATGAACACATTGGCGTTGGCAACGCCTCTCGCCGCACGAAAGTGCGGCTTCGAGCCGTTGCCTTAGCC
>JAFSTJ010000227.1 GCA_017450525.1 Victivallales bacterium
ATATGGCAGGCATAACGGCAGTTTGAATGGACTTTTCATTGATGGGCATGCTGAATGGATAAGTTCTAGCAGAATCTTTACCTCTATGAGCTCTGGCACTTGGAAATACCAGGGCGACAGGCTTTTCTGGTTCAAACGCTAAATCCCTGCAGAAAGTGGTCAGATTTATTTTTTGAAATAAGGAGTTTTGTTTATGAGAACTTTTTTATCATTTGTCTTTTGCTCGTTTTTGCTTGCAGTGTCTGGCGAATACTGCTATGAGAATGCCGCGCTGAATCCAGTGACTTTTGAAAAGCCAGTGGAGCACAAGGACATAGTGCTGGTGAAGGATGGCGAGTTGAATGTGGTTTTGGCTTATGACTTTGCCGTTGAACCCAAGGAAACCACGGCAAGGGAACGTTGTTCAATCAAGTTGGCGGTGGAGGCGCTCAAGGACGCGTTCCAGCGCACTACAGGCAAGGTGCCAGAAACTGTCAATGCAGCGGAGCCACTTCCAGCGGGAAAAACAGTAATCGCTCTGGGAAAAAGCGCAATTACTGACAAGTTGGGGCTTAAGCCGCTGGATATGCCAAAGGAGGCGTTCCTGGTGAAGAGTTTTGACAAATGCATTGTCATCGCTGGCCATGACGGCTCCCTTATTCCTAATTCATACAACAAGATGGACTGGACGCGCTATCGCATCAACGGCACATTGAATGGCGCGTACGACTTTGCTGAGCGCATTCTGGGTATGCGCTATTATTTCCCTGGCATTGGTATTGTTGGTCCAGAACACAAGAACCTGTCCGTCAAGCCAGTTTCATACACTGACTGCCCTAAATACCGCAACCGTTTCAATTGGGGATATTTAAGGGATTTCCAGAAGGGCTATCCCTGGAAGGAAGCCAAGGGCAAGAACAACTTCGACTATGCGTGGCGCATGGCAATGTCCACCCGCTTTGTGGATGTGTGCCATACCCCGTCAGTTCAGGTGCTTGCCAAGAACTTCCCCGAGAAAAAGGATTTGATTTTCTATAAAGATCCCAAGACTGGCTATCAGTACTACAATCCTTCCACTCATATTGGAAACCTTATGGATATCACCAACAAGGAAGTCGCCGATTTTCTGGTGGATGGCTTTGTCAAGTTCTATGAGAGCAATGGCGAGTGGAAGAATATGTGGAGCAGGGGCAAGGGAAAGGGCACCTGGTATCCGCCAAACAGCGAATACGTGTTGTTCAGCCAGGCGGACACATACGTCAAGTCCATGAATAATGAGAAGACTGCTAAATTCTTCCCACCAGGAAGGGAGGGCATCACCTCCGACTTGTATATGAATTTCTATGTCTGGCTGGCACAGGGCATCAAGGAAAAGCTGCCAGGAAAGCGCCTTGGCGTGCTTGCATATCACAACTATACGCAGCCACCAGTCGTGGTCAAGGATATTCCTGACAACCTGGATGTGCAGGTATGCGTGGGCCGCATCGTGGCGGCGCCAGTACCATCCATTCGTAAGTCATGGGAGAAAATTTTCAGGGAATGGTACGAGGTACTGGGTAACCGCAAGGTCACTGCATGGACTTACGGCAGCCAGGGCAACAGCTATACCCAGGCAATCCAGGGCCGCTACATGAAGGATTTTCTTCAGGTTACACGCCCGTATATGTCTGAGGATGGTCTTTTCTTCGATGCATCGGGTCTGCGCTGGAAGTTCTATTATTCGTACTATCCCGTGTATCGTTGCTTCTGGAATCCTGACTTCAATGTAAAGGCGGCGATTGACGAGCACTGGAACCTGCTCTATGGTCCAGATGCTGGCCCCATTCTGAAGCAGTTCTATGATCTGCTGGTGGAGCGTTGGGAGACAGCTGGTGCATCCGCGTGGGAGAAGATAAAGAAGGATGGCAAGGGCGGTGGCAGCAATGTGGGACCTACCGTGCTTTATACTGCATTCAACATCCCCACTGTGGACAAGCTAGAGAAATTGCTTGCACAGGCACGCAAGGCAGTGAAGCCAGGCTCAATTGAGGCGTTGAGGGTCGAATACTTTGCCTCGCCATGGAAGAAGGACTTTACCGAAACACGCGCTTTCCTGCAGAACACCATTTCCACATACCAGATTAAGCAGCTGGGACGCAATGACAGCATAACTGTGGACGGCAAGTTGGACGAGGCAATCTGGGCAAAGGCGGAACTCATGCCTATGAAGGACGCAAAGGGCGCTGGTACTGAACTTGTTTCAAAGCCGCAGGTCAAACTTCTCTGGAGCAAGGAAGGCCTCTATCTTGGTTTCAAGTGCTTCGGAAAGCCTGTCATCAACAAGGGCGACATCTGGTTTGACAGCGATAACTTTGAGTTCTTCCTGTCCCCTGGCATCAACAAGGAATGCTACTACCAGTTCGCCATGAACCCAAATCTTGACTTTGTGCTTAAATACAAGGTGGAGAAGCCAATGGAGGCAGCCTCGGTAAGATGGAACTGCGAGGGATTGCTCAAGGCGACACAGGTTGAGGAGAATAGCTGGAGCGCAGAATTGTTCATCCCATTCAAGGGATTGAACAATATGCAGGTACCGAAGGCATATTCCGAGTGCTTTGGCACATTCATCAACAACAAACAGGATCCCAAGACCAAGAAGGCCTGCGAATATTCAGCTTTCAGCCTGACCATGGGCAACAACCACAACCATGCGTTGTGGGGGCGCTTCAAGTTCATGGGCAAGGGCGACTGAGGCGGGCGTTTTCTTGGAGGGACGGCTTTAGCCTCCCCGTAGCGCGTTTGGGCGCTGGAAAATAAATCGAGGTGAATAATTATGAAGAAAGTTGCATTTCTGTTGTTTTCGTTTTTAGTTGTTTGCTTTGCCGATGGCCCCAAGGCAAAGCAGACAAAGGGTACATATCATGCTGCCAGCAAGAGCTATGGCAGGGCGGAGTATTACACCTTTGAAAATGACATGGCAAGTTACATGATCTACTTCCAATGGATCAACGCCAGCGCCAAGTCCTCAGAAAAGGTAGTCATAGGAATGCCCCAGCCTGTGTTCAGGCAGGGCTTTGTCAATCGTGACTTCATGCACCTGACTGTCAATGACATTGACAGTCGCATCCTGCAGCCCAAGTCATTTGACCTCTACGAGGCCGAGGGCAGGGCGGGTCTCAAGGTGAAATACAACTTCGATGGCGTGCTTATGATCCTGGACTTCTACATGACGGCGGACTCGCAGTTGCTGTTTATGGAGTGGAATGTGGACGAGGCCAATGAGGAGCCAATTGAGAAAATCAAGATGAATATCACCACCTATCCTAGTTACAGCACCCCTAATGGCGGCAAGGTTTCACCTGACTATGGGCGCAAGATCAAGACGCCTACCCGCGAAATCGGGCAGTTCGCCAATGGCAAGCCTGGCTGGGCCTATCTAAAGAAGGAGGATACGCAGCTTACAATGTACGATGAGAAGTTCGACTATCCTGCAACGCAGAAAGCCCATGGCCCATGCTATATGACGCTGGACTGGACAAATGTTCTTTCTGGCCGCGTCTGGTTCGGAAACATCTATTGCGATAACTTTGAGTTTGTGTTCTCGCCCACCGCGAAGCAGTGGCGCTTCGGCCTGTGGGAGTATAAGAAGAAGCAAAGCAACAAGGAATTCTTTGATTTCAAGGCCGCCCACGAGCAGTACTTCCTGCTGAAATAAGAGGCGCAATGAGATAAAAACGCAGAGGCGCGGAGACGCGGAGGCGCGGAGATTTTTAAGCAATTTTGACATTGCGTTTATAATCTCCGCGTCTCCG
>JAFSTJ010000228.1 GCA_017450525.1 Victivallales bacterium
CATCTTGGACAATAGCGAGACGGCCTTGCTGCCACAGTTTAGCAATTGGTCCTTTATACTGTCACTCAAAGGTAATTTCAGGAACAGAACATGAAGATCACAAATACTGCATTCGCCTTATGCGTTTTTCTGGCGTTTTTCTGTTTTGCTAACAACTTCGATGGTCTCAAGCAATCGGATGCGAAGCGCAAGGACACACTCATTGCAGATGGCTGGAGCATTACTGGCGACTTGGGGCTTCCATACGGGTGGTATATCGGCAAATTCGGGGCGGACAAGCCAGAATACCGCTCTTTGCATGAGGATGGCCGAGGCAATTGCATTTTCATTCGCGGCGGCTTCACTGTAGATGCAACCATGGTAAAGCAAGAGGCGAATCATGAATTTGTCGTAATGGAATTCAATGCCAGGGCCGAGGAGAAAGGCGCGTCCATTGTGTTTTTCGCCTGGCTTATGGACAAAAAGGGGAAGAACCTGGGGCAGAGAGGCTATTCGCTGCCCATTGGACAGGAATGGAAAAAGCATACGCTCAAGCTCAAGATGCCTGAACGCCCCACTGACATTACCACAAAGATCACGCCTGGATTCTATTCCCTGAAGGGAATATTTGTGGATGATGTCACATTCCGTTCTGCCTCTAAGGATGAATTCGCGATTCCACCTGTGCCTCAAAAACAAAATGCCCTGATGGATTTCGATTTTTCAGGCATTGCGGGGCAAAAAGAATACGCCGACCGCACAGGGAACTACACGCTATATTCCGACTGCGGCAATCTTGTATCCCAACACGATGCGCTTCGCGTGGCGCAGGGCGCACGTCTCCGCATTCCCTGCAAGAATGATGCATTTGGAGACAGCTTCACCATAAGTGCCTGGATTGACAAGGCGTCACTGGGGGGAATATTCCATACGCCCATACTCTCACGTGGATGGCAACGGCCAGGCAACTCCCTTTCTCCAGTCAAAGATGAATTTGACTTTGCATTTTACGTCGATATACGGCTGCCTGGCTTCGCTACGGGGAATGGAAACGGTGGCCTGCAGACCAAGGGGCATTACTACAATATGAACATCAGCTACCTTCAGCCTGAATATTTGCTGATTGATTCCAACAAACCGCTCCAGCTCAATCGCTGGCAGCAAGTAACTGGCGTGTATGACAAAGGGGCGGTTAAGATGTTCCTTAACGGCAAGCTGATAGGCCAGAACACACAGCGCACCAACGAGAAACTGCTGAAATCTGGACTGGACATGTACCTGGGCGCTTTTCGCTGCAAGGATGAAAGAGACAACAAGGTCTCCGCAGAAATGTTGATAAAGTCCCTGCGCATTGAGGGACGTGCGCTTTCAGACGAGGAAATAGCCTCCGATTTTGAGAGGGAAAAGAAAATATTGCCATTTGATGACGTCTATCCTGATTTGGCGTCAATCAGAGACTATTTTCCCGAAGACATGATGGAGCTTGACCAGGAGATGAAAAACAGGTTGCGTCAGACCGCCGCCTATATGGAAAAGCTCCCCCAGGACCCTGTAAAGGGAAAATCCAACATTTCCACGCGCCTAGAAGCGTCACCCCAAGGTGTCAGGCTGTTCATAGACGACAATGCGGTGACTAAGGTCAATGGGCACGGCCATGTTCAGGACAATGACCACAGACTATCAGAATTCGTGTCGGATTTCGCCGCAGCAGGCATTGATCTCTCTGGTTCGGGCGTCGCCCTCAATTCATGCTGGCTGGGCATTGGCAAGTATGACTGGAAAACCATCGAGAAGCGACTGGAACTTTACATCAAGAGCAATCCCCGCACAATGATTGACGTCACCATTGGTACATCGCCGCCAGATTGGTATAGAAAGCAGTTTCCCGAAGAGCAGGAAGTATATCTTTACAAAGGCAAGAACGGATGGGAAAGACGGGTATGGACTGGGCACGGCAGCTTTCTTGGATCGGACAAGTACCTGGCAGACTCCAGCAAAATGGTCCGCGACATCATCAGCCACATTGAGAAATCCCCATACGCCGCGCACATCTACGGCTACCTAGTCAGCGGCGGCGATGCCGGTGAATGGTACTGGCCTGGACAGTTTTCAGGCGGATGCACTGGCTACTCGACACCGACGAGAAACACATTCAGAAACTGGCTCAGGAAAAAGTACAACAATGACATCAATCTGCTGCGCAGCGCCTGGAACTCGCCAGAACTCACATTCGACACTGTGGAAATACCCGCGCCCGAATTACGATACGGTTCTGAGAAACTCCTTTTCCGCGACCCAGCCAAAATCGTCCCCGCACTGGACATGAGACTGTACATGCAGGACCGAAACATCATGACTGTCAACACCATCATGAAAGGGGCACGAGAGGCTGCGCCAGGCAAACAGATTACAACATATTATGGATATTCTCTTCACTATCTGGGAAATCCGCTCTTGGCGTTTTCAGGGCTTCAGACGGTTTCAGACATACTGCGCTCCCCATACATCGACTGGATTGCAACGCCAATTGACTACTATCGGCGCAGAGGCGGTGAACCAGGAGTCAACATTTCAGGCTTCATAGGCAGCAGCTCCCTGCACGGAAAGGGCATCTGGCGAGAAGAAGATTTGCGGACGCATCTTTTTCCACGCATGTCCTCTGGACGCACAGGCAGCCTCCGCGAAACCAATGAGGTCATCCGCAGAGCATACGCCTATACCATAGCGGATGACTATGGCATGTGGTACATCTGCCAATTTGGCCTGCACGGATACCATACCAACGGAATCATGGAGGATTCCGCGAGGATGAAGAAAATCGCCGACAGGGCGGCGGCCAATCCAGGCGTCAACATTGCCGAAGTCGCCCTGGTCTTTGACGAAAAGGAATCCGTCAATTATCTTTCGGCCCGTGACAACGACCTATTCCTGGATAGCTGTGGATTCTATCTTTATCGCGCAGCTCATTCCATGGGGGCGCCATTCAAACTCTATTTGATGGATGATCTGGACAATCCCAGGATGCCCGACTATAAGCTGTATGTTTTCATGAACCCGTGGGCAATATCCGCAGAACAGAGAGAGATGATACACAAGAAGCTGCGCAGAAACCAGGCGACAGCATACTGGTGCTACGCTCCTGGTTACATAAAAGATAAGGCATTCAGCCTCGAGAACATGAGGGAATTGACTGGCTTTGACTTTTCCGTGGAGCAGGAACAAAAGAAACTAGACGTAAAGTTCCTACCTGGAATGCCTTTCGCACAAGTGCCTGAACTTACGTCACCTGCCGTTGGCCCCATCTTCTCCGTAAAGAAACAGGCTGGTACACAGATAATCGGCAAGAATGGTGAATACAACCTTGCAGCAATAAGGAAATGCGACGGTTTCAATTCTGTTTGGTCTTTGCTGCCTCCAAACAGGGAAATGCTGACTGCCCTCTGCGACTTCGCAAATGTACACGTCTTTACCCGCAGCAATACCTTGCTGCTTGCCAATGACAAATACATTGCGCTGCATTCGGCTGGAACCGAGCCAATTAAGGTTCAACTGATGAAGAAAGCCAAGGTCTCCGACATGATTTCAGGGAAAGTGCTTGGCACCCTGGATGCCTTTGTCTTTAAACCAGATTACAAGGGGCAAACCGCCATTTATGAACTGAGGTAATCGCTACAACAGAGTTCTTGTCTATACCTCAATCACTGAAACAACTTCATTTCATCAATGTACAAATCAACCTTGTCATTCGCCTTGAAATCCTTGGGATATGAGAAGACCCGCAGATATGTGTGTGTGCAAGGCTTGGAAAAAAGACCTTCGCATGGGATTTTGAAGAGACGCCACCCTTTCGTCACTTCGTCTCTGCCAAGAATCTTCACAGGTTTTGTCATTCCAATTGAGACATAAATCTCAGGATGGCTTGTTGCTTCGCATTTCAATTGGAACTGATAGGCATTGTAGCGGGAGAAATCCTTGCCATGCAGATAATTGAAGCCGATTCTATCCAACTTTGGCGTTTGCCTCATTTTCGCAAGCACATCCTCGTATTCCACCTCAAAACGTATGCTTCCCTTTCCGCTGAACTTTTCCGCATTGCTCTGCGTCAATTTTCCGACTTCCGCCTCCTTATACGGCTTTGGTCTCCACGCCAGCTGAGCCCAGGTCTTTCTATCAATGTCATCGCAATCGTCCCAGACAATCTCCTGCTTCAGAAAAGCAAAGAACTTTTCTCTTGCCTTTTCGGTATTTTTCCTCCAATAGGGGAGCACATTCTCCAAGGCAAGGCCATATTCCGCATCAACGGTGCGATGCATCCTTTCCGCAATCTGCTCTCTGCTGTCCTTCAACGCGCCCTTGCTGATTTTCGGATACAGGATGTATGCAGCCTTATCCGCCGCCAGCCTTGCATGCCGCACACGGGGCAGAAGCGTCGCATCCCCGTCAATCGCCTTTTCAGCACAATCAAATATTCTTTGGGCCTCAATGACAAATTCAGGCGTTATATATCCGCATTTCTCAATTGGCGACTGAGTGCCGACGTATGATTGCGCATCACCTCTTGCAGCATCATTCACCAGCTTCAAATACTGCCTGACATGCATTCCAGCCTTCCCATAGTACCCGTCAGTGAAATCGCATATCAACCGTTGCTGATCAAGGAATGGATTCTCGCTTAACTTTGCCATAAGGTACATCCGCAGAGAACGCATATCCTCGAATATGGGATAATATTCGGTGAAGATTCCTGTCACAGAACACTTTTTCATCAGTTGCCAATCGGTCTGAATGGTGTTTTCAAAGGGCATGGGCAGGCACTTGTCCGCAAAATTGCTGTGATAATCCCAGACAAAGAGACTCTTTGTGACTTTGGACCAGCTAGTCAGCAGGCGGCCAAACCTGTCGTCCTCTGGAATTGGCTTAAGGTAATTGCTCAATGTATCACACAATGTGATTATGACATTGTCCGCAGGCTTGATGCCGATTGGAACTGGCTCAGTATTCATATATGCCAGCGTGGCAATCTTTATTTGCGGATAGTCCTCGGCAATGCCGTTGGCCAGCTCATTTATGAAATCCAAGAGCAGCCCTGTGTCGCAGTCATATTTTCCTGCAATTGCCGCGCATTTGTCGCATTCGCATTTGGAGGAGGTGTCATTGAAGGAGACATTGTATATCAGGGGAGGATTCTTGCATTTCTTGCGGTCACTCTCAATGTTCTCCCGCAATATTTCCAAAAACGCCTTGCGCATTTCTCCATTGCTAAGGCATAGCTGATTCAGAATGTTGTTCTTGCCTCCACGCTTGCCTGACTTCAATGCGCACCATTCTTCCTTCAGAATGTTTTTCTTCTTCATCGCGTTCAGATAGGCCGCCTCCGTATGCACAAAACCAGGAGCACCGTAGTCCACGCTTCCCCCATACTCAACTGGTATGGTCCAATGCAGTTCGGAATTGACCCTATTTCTGGGCGCCCAATGCGTTTCTGTTCCAGCCTCGGTAATCATTCTGCCGTGGGTGGAGAAAATCCTCAGGGAAAAGGCTGGCTTGCCTTGTCTGTCCAAGGGAGGTATCCGCAGACTTGGATTTGATGGCACAAATTCCTCGTAGGGCGTCCACCAGCGTACTCCGCATATCTCCTCCAGGAAATGCCATACTGCATAAAGCGTGCCACGCATTCCGCCGCCTGCCAGTATCAGATTTCCCTCAATGGTGCGGTTCAGCCATGCCTCCTCCTCGTATGCATCCAGACCAGTGTTCGCGGCTGCCGCAAAATGCGTGTTTCCCACATAGACTGCATTCGCTCCTTGCAATGCGTTCTCCGACACCACCTTTGGCTGGCACCCCGTGATTTTTCCAAGATAAACCGCCAGTTCCTCCGCCGCCTTGCTCTCCTGCACAGTGGGTTCCACGGGAAGCGCAATGGATACGGCGCTCATGTCAATCTCAGCTGGCACGGAAATAACCTTTACGCCAGAATACTTGTCCCGAAGCATTTCGGGCTTGGCCTGAATGTCCCACCTGATGGCTGGTGTTTTCCGCAGCTCAGCAGGGCCTCCCGCCCTAAACAAAGAGGACCCCAATCCGCCAGAATACTTGACAGCAATGAGATTTTTGCCTGGCCTCAATTTTACATCCGCCGGATAATTTGTTATTGAAGGAGGCCACGCCTTATTCCCTTCCTTGCTGGTGTCAACAATCTTCCTGCCATTAAACCATACAATAAGCCACCAATCCGCACCAAAGCCCAACGTGATTTTCTGAGCGTCCTTGGACTCCAGCTCCAGATAGAGCAATGCGCAATTGCCTACCCTGTTTGTGCCAAAGTGCTTTTCCAAATCCAAGGTGCAGTCTTTTGACTGCACATTCTGAGGCAAGATTCTCTGGCCTCCGCAAGTGACATATTCAGGAATGGAATTGAGTTCAGCTTGTGTGGGTGTGTATTTGCCGCTGTCCTGCGGAAGAATGAATGCAGTCCACTCCCGTGGCAGGGAAATGTCGCCATTCACATTATGCGTCTTCTGTGCCAGAACCTCGCCACACAGCAGAACTGCAAGCAAAAATGCCATGACACGATAAAATCTCATTTGCCTTTGCCATGAGAGCCAATTTCAAAATCATCTCGCCAAGCCTCAAATAGTCGAGTGCCGCAGGCGACACAACGGGAAAGGCATGCCTCGCTAAGAGTTCTGCAATTACCTCATGAGTCTTTTCTATTGGGGTTTCGCTATCGAGACAAGATCACCAGAGACAAATGGCTCGGTCCAATACTTTGTGTCACGCATTTCATTCTCAGTCTTTGCCTCAACATGACCATCATAGAACAAGCAGTTTCCATGGTCCGCATGAACACCCCAGTAGCTAATGAAATACTGATTCGTCTGATAGGAATTGAAGTAGTCAGCCCTATGAATGCAGGGACGCGGGTATTTAAACCGACGTTCAGGATAGTAGTTGCCAGTGTCCACTGTGGCGGTGAACAGCTGTGAGGGATTTTTGACGCTGGAAGCCTTGAGAAACTTC
>JAFSTJ010000229.1 GCA_017450525.1 Victivallales bacterium
AACGGCACATCGATTTCACCGCCCATGACGGAGACGCGCAGCAACACGCAGTTTCTGTTGAGATGAGCGGTCTTCTGGGTGGTCATGGTCTTGACCTCCTTTTCAGCGCTCCAGATGCGCCCCGCCTCGTCCTCGGGCTTCAACTCCACCACATCGCTGCCATTCAACTTCACAGACCAGAAATATTCGCGGTTAACCAGCCTCAACTGTACTTCCTCAGCAGGATCCTTCAGCACAACAGTGAACTTAATCTTGTCACCAGGACCATAACTCTTCTTTTCGGCAAAGGCAGACGAACTGGCAAAGACGTAGTTCTCTGGAACTTTCACCATCTTGATGTAGTTGAAGTGCATTTCAAAGTCATAGAAATATGCCCACAACTTCATCTGCTCTGCCTTGTTGGGCGGCAGGCCCTCAAAGCAATTGAAGGCGACAATGCCAGTCTCTGCATTGATATTGCTGCCAAACAAGGTCTTAATCTCATGCAGGCCAATGCCCCAAGTGCGGTATCCCTTGAATGGATATGCCTCGGTGACCTGGAAGCACATCCATGGATATTCGCTGTTCACGGGCACCTTCCAGAATTTGGAATGCGCCACTTTGTTGGATGGATTGTCATCCCCTATTGCAAAACCATTTTCCTTTTCCTTAATATATATACGCCCACCGCCATCCCAGTCCTTGTCAGTGCACTTGGTGATTTCCCACAGCGTATTGGGATTGGGATTCTTCTTCAATTCCGCATATGAAACCAATGCGGCGACAGCCAGCAACGCGAATGCAATCCTCTTCAGCATGATTTCCCCTCCTTACTTCTTGCAGCAATATGTGCAACCAAAATCAAAACCATAGCGGAGACGGCCAAAATAGGCATCGCCCTTGTCAAACCACTCGCGCTCGCGAAGTGGCGCCACATGCCCGTCCGCAAAAAGCGTGTTTGCCACGGGGCCTGGATGACGCATTGCGATGTTGGCTGGCTTCGGCTCGTAAATCTGCCCCGAATCAGCTCCTGACTTATAGACCTTGTCCATGGCCAAAGCCACATAAGAGGGTTCCAGAAGGCTAACTTCCCGCACACAATAGAGAGAAGGCGATTGGCAGGTGGCACTGTCATTCTTCTGGTGCTTGTCCCCATTCACCCATCCATTCAAAGAGTAACTGCTGTAATAACTCTGCAATGGCACATCACCAGGACAGGAAAAGCACTCGCTATATGAAAACATGCCGCCATCCTGCCTGCCCATTGTCTTGCCATTGATATAGTGGCTTGAAAGATAGTCGCAAAAGCGCTCATTGCCTATCTTTTCCTTGACCATGTACCCGTCAAACTCATCCCTGTAGAAAGCTTGCGCAAGCCCAATCTGCTTCATGTTGTTTGTGCAGGAGATGGACCTAGCTTTCTCCCTGGCCTTGCTCAATGCAGGCAGCAACATCGCCGCCAAAATCGCAATGATCGCGATTACAACCAACAACTCAATCAATGTGAAATTACGCTTCATCTGATTTCCTCTTTTGAATTATGCTCTAACAAATGACATGCCTATTATATCAAACCCCAAAAGGAAAATCAATACCATTATTGCATTTTTACTATACCTCCACGCTTAATTCCAACACAGAGACACTTTTATTAACGCAGAGACGCAAAGGCGCAGAGACGCAGAGAGTTTTAAGAAAACGAATTCAAGAAAAACTCCGCGTCTCTGCGCCTTCGCGCCTCTGCGTTAAAAATACAGCGTCTCTGCGTTGCTATTTGGCCGCCTTGTGGATGTCGGCCACGGCACGGCCAGAGGGTTCGTTCATCTTCTTGAAGGATGCATCCCACTCCAGTGCTTTTGCCGTAGAGCAGGCGACGGAGGCCTCGTGCGGGACGCAAGCGGCGGCAGTCTCGGATGGGAAGCACTCGTCAAATATGCTACGGTAATAATATTCTTCCTTTGTGGCGGGTGTGTTGATTGGGAAGCGCCGTGCAGCAGCAGCGAACTGTGCATCGCTGATTTCGCGGGCGGTCATTTCCTTAAGCGTGTCAATCCAGGAATAGCCCACGCCATCGGAGAACTGCTCCTTCTGGCGCCAGACAATCTCCTGTGGCAGCATGTCGCTGAAGGCCTCACGCAGTATCCACTTCTCAATACTGTCGCCGCCATGCTTGCCAGTGCTTGCGGGCAGTATGCGTCCCTGGCACATTTTGTCTGCAGGGTTCAAGCGCATTGCCACGTCCAGGAATTTCTGGTCCAGGAATGGGACACGCCCCTCCACGCCCCAAGCGGCCAGTGCCTTGTTGGCCCGCAGGCAGTCGTACAGATGCAACTTGCCTAGTTTGCGGACGGTTTCCTCATGGAATTCTTTTGCGTTTGGTGCCTTGTGGAAATACAGGTAGCCGCCGAAAATCTCATCCGAACCTTCGCCTGAAAGCACCATCTTTATGCCCATCGCCCTGATGGCGCGAGCCATGAGGAACATGGGTGTTGCGGCGCGGATGGTGGTTATGTCGTAAGTCTCCAAATGATAGACTACATCAGGCAGCGCATCCAGTGCCTCCTGTATGGTGAAATGTATTTCATGGTGTACGGTTCCCAGATAATCTGCCGCCTTGCGAGCCGCCTTCAAATCGGGCGAATCCTCCAGGCCCACGGCGAAGGAGTGCAATCTGGGCCACCAGGCTTCCTGCGTATCGCCAGTCTCCACCCTCTTGCGAGCAAACTTTGCGGCAATTGCCGCGATCACCGATGAATCCAATCCGCCAGAGAGGAGCACCGCATACGGCACGTCGCTCATCATCTGGCTCTTCACAGCCGCCTCCAATGCCTGGCGCAATTCGGGAATGGAACTGGTATTGTCCTTTACCTTATTATATTTAAACCAGTCACGCTCATACCATTTAACGGGCTTGGCCGCGCCGCTTATCTGGTAGTAGCCAGGCTGAAATTCCTGCAAGGTGCAACACACACCCTCCAGCGCCTTAAGTTCGGAGGCCACATAGTAGCGCCCTTCCTCGTCCCAGCCCTCGTACAGCGGAATAACACCTATGGGGTCGCGTCCCACAAGGTAGCGGTCCTCCTGGGTATCATACAATGCGAATGCAAATATACCCTGAAGCATATCCAGGAATTTGGCACCATATTTTATGTAGAGTGGCAGCAGCACTTCGCAGTCGGAATGTGTCTGGAATTCATATTCGCCTTCAAGTTCCTTGCGTAATTCCTGGTGGTTGTAGATTTCGCCGTTCACTGCCAGCACATAGCGCCCGTCAGGGCTGTACAATGGCTGCTTGCCTGACAGCGGGTCAATAATTGCAAGGCGCTCATGGGATATCAATGCACGCTTGCCAGCAAACACGCCAGACCAGTCAGGCCCACGATGACGTATCTTCCTGGACATGGCAAGCAATGTCTTGCGCAAACTCCGCGCCTTGCCTTCCTCAATACCGAATATTCCTACAAATCCACACATCTTTGATTTTCCTTTTTGTTGTTTTAAAGATTCAAAAAAAATACCCTATAGTTTTAGCAATTAGTATGCCAAAATTGAACACTTTCATAATTGTACAGTTTTGTACATTTTTTGTAAACAAAAACCAAAGAGACCACTGATATCAAGGCACTAAGGAAACATAATTTACTGTCCCATTCGTCCCATCCGTCCCATTAGTCCCATCCGTCCCATCCGTCCCATCCGTCCCATCCGTTCCATTCGTCCTCTATTCGCTTGGTTTCTTGAAGCCTGTGGCTCTGCTTCCTCCTTAGTTTTACGAAAATTGTAATACAACAAAGTTATAATTACATTACTTGTTATATAAAATCCAATAATTCCGCAATCTGTAACACAGTAATACTCGCCACCTTGCATTTGGCATACCAATTGCTATAATAACTCCGTTATGTGCATTGTGCCCATAACAATAACAACAAATTCTCACGGAGAACGAGAAATGCAAAAAAGATTTGATGCCGTATGCCGCATATCGGACAGGAAAACTGCACCTGACGAACCACAGGGCGCGAAGGTGCTGGAATATTTTGCGGAAGATGTGTTTGACATTGGCAAGATGGCGGAACATCTGCCGAAGTCGGTTTACAAAAAGTTGATGGAAACCATAAATGGCATGCGCCCGCTTGATCCTTCCATTGCGGATGATGTGGCGACTGCCATGAAGGAATGGGCTGTGTCCCGCGGCGCTACCCACTATACCCACTGGTTCCAGCCATTGACAGGTGGCACGGCGGAAAAGCACGACGCATTTCTGGAATTCGCCAATGGCAAAGCCATATTCGAGTTCTCGGGCAAGACGCTGACCGTCGGCGAACCAGATGCATCCAGTTTCCCATCTGGCGGATTGCGCAGCACATTCGAGGCACGCGGCTACACTGCCTGGGATCCCACCAGCCCCGCATTTATCAAGAGGCATGAAAATGGCGGTACACTTTGCATACCTACTATATTCTGTTCATATACAGGTGAAGTGCTGGACAAGAAGACGCCGCTACTGCGCTCCACACAGGTGCTGAAGAAGGCGGTAGTACGCCTGATGAAATGCTTCGGCTACAAGGAAGAACCTGTAAAGGTGACATTGGGCGTTGAGCAGGAGTATTTCCTCATCGACAAGAAATTCTATCTGCAAAGGCCTGACTTGCTGCAGACAGGGCGCACCGTCTATGGCGCACCGCCAGCAAAGCACCAGCAGTTGGAAGACCACTATTTCGGCAGCATACCGCCCCGCATTCTTGCATTCATGACGGAAGTGGAGAAGGAACTCTGGAGGCTTGGCATACCAGCCAAGACACGCCACAATGAAGTGGCACCTGCACAGTTCGAACTGGCTCCTATCTTCGAGGACCTGAACCTGGCGGTGGACCACAACATGCTGGTTATGGAAGTGCTGAGGCAGACAGCGGACCGCCATGGTCTGGTATGCCTCCTGCATGAAAAGCCATTCGCGGGCGTAAACGGCTCTGGCAAGCACAACAACTGGGGCATCGCATACGGCAAGCGCAACCTGCTTGACCCAGGCAGCAACCCCGCTGAAAACGCCGTGTTCCTCACTGTGCTGACCGCAGTGATACATGCGCTTGACATGCACAGCGACCTGCTGCGCACGGCCACTTCAGGCATAGGAAACGACCACCGTCTGGGTGCCAACGAGGCGCCGCCCGCCATCATATCCATGTTCCTTGGCGAGCAGTTGGAGGGCGTAATCGACCAGTTGGTGAAGGGAGCCTCCGCCAGCAAGAGCAAGACCTCATCCCTGCGCATTGGCATTGATGCATTGCCACCGCTGAACAGAGACGCCACGGACCGCAACAGGACCTCGCCATTCGCCTTCACCGGCAACAAGTTTGAATTCCGCGCACCTGGTTCATCACAGTCTTGCGCAGAGGCCAACACCATAATCAACACAATTGTGGCTGAGGCATTGGATGGACTGAGCGATAAACTGGAAAAATTCAAGAAGAAGACCTTCAATGCCGAATTGCAGGTGCTGCTGAAGAGCGAGATTTCGGCGCACCAGCGTGTTATATTCAATGGTGATGGCTACACACAGGCATGGATCAAGGAGGCCACGGAAAAGCGTGGCCTGCCGAACCTGGCCAGTACGCCAGAGGCGATTATGCCGCTTTTGAATGAGGACAACCAGAAGCTATTCGAAAGATACGGCGTACTCAATAGGGCTGAATTGATTTCAAGATACCATGTCTTCAAGGAAGACTACGAGCGCCGCCTGGACATAGAGGGGCGCGTGGCACTTGAGATCGCCAAGAGCATAATCCGCCCTGTTGTATTCAAGGAATACCTTGCCATAAGCAACGGTGGAAAGAGCAGTCAGGCAATCGAGACAGTGCGTCTGGAAATGGAGAAACAGATGGAAGCCATGAACGCATACATCTCAACATTGGAGGATGCACTCTCCAGTGGCGAGGGCATCCGTCACGCAATAGAAAGCCTCCGCAAGAATGTGGATGCACTGGAACAACTGATTGACGACAGCATCTGGCCGCTGCCAAAGTACAGGGAAATGCTCTTCATCTACTAAGCCATGTCGGATGACCTAAAGCACGAATGCGGCATTGCGCTGCTACGCCTGAGACACCCCCTGGACTTCTATGCGAAGAAGTACGGCACATCAGCCTACGGCTTCTCCAAGTTGTCGCTGCTGATGGAAAAGCAGCACAACCGCGGGCAGGACGGCGCTGGCATTGCCTGCGTTGAACTGGATGTTCAGCCAGGCAGGCCATTCTACCACCTGGAGAAAAGCTGCGCCTCAACTCCGCTGGCCGATCTGCTGGAGAAAGTTTCAGCAAAGATGGGCGATGCAGAGCAGAGGCAGGCTTTCTGCGGCGAGGTCTATCTGGGACATCTGCGCTACGGCACATACGGCAAGCGCACAATGGAGGCCTGCCACCCGATGGTGTGCGAGAGTCCACGTCGGAACCGCACAATCCTGGCGGCAGGCAACTTCAATCTCACAAATACGGCAAGCGTATTCCAGCACCTGGTGGAACTGGGCTACCACCCGCGCGGCCACCAGGACTGCGAAATACTGCTGGATCTGCTGGCGCATTACCTGGAGGCATGCAATGGAAACCTGCTTCAGGCGGTGAAGGAAACTGCCTCCAGCTGGGATGGTGGCTTCGTCATCGGCGGCATTGTTGGAGACGGCAATGCCTTCGTATTCCGCGATGCCGCAGGCATACGCCCTGCATACTACTATGTGGACGATGAAGTGGTGGTAGTGGCGTCGGAGCGTGTTGCAATACAGACTGCCTTCAACCTGCGCAGCCAAGATGTCCAGGAACTGCCTGCGGGCCATCTGCTAAGCATACCTGTGCAAGGCAAGGTCGCGTTGCATCGCTGCCTGCCGGAGGCACCGATTCGCCACTGCGTGTTCGAGCGCATCTATTTCTCACGTGGCAACGATGCGGAGATACAGCAGGAGCGACGCGCATTGGGACGCGCTGTGGTGCCTCAGGTGCTGGAGGCAATCGACCACGACTACGACCACACCGTGTTCTCATACATACCCAACACTGCCCAGATAAGTTTCCACGGCATGCTGGATGCACTGGACGAATGCAGGGACGGGCACAGGCTCCGCTTTGGAATGGTGGCTGTGAAGGACGCAAAATTCCGCACTTTCATCAGCGACGCCAACCACAGGGAGGAACTGTTCCCACATGTGTATGACGTGACCTACGGCCTGGTAAATCCAGGAGAGGACAATCTGGTGGTGATAGACGATTCCATCGTACGAGGTAATACAATGCGCCGCGCCATCCTGCCCATACTGGACCGCCTGGAGCCAAAGCGCATTGTAATCGTGTCCTCCGCACCGCAGATACGCTATCCAGACTGCTATGGCATTGACATGGCGTCCTTTGGCGAACTGGTGGCGTTCCAGGCATGCATGGACCTGCTTCAGGAACGCAACATGCAATCCCGCTTCGACGAGGCAGTTGCACAGGCGGAAAAGGAACTTGCCAAGGCAGACAAGGACATGGTGAATGTCGCAGCGCAACTGTATGCGCTGTTTACGGAGGACGAGTTGACAGAGGCCATCTGCCGCAGGCTGCTGCCTGACAATCTCAATGCAGAGTTGAAGGTGGTATTCCCCACCTGCGCTGATTTGCGCCGTTGCATACCAAACCACACTGGCGACTGGTATTTCACAGGGAACTACCCGACGCCAGGCGGAAACCGCGTGGTCAACCAGGCACTGCTGAACTACGCAAAACACATCAACGAAAGGGCATATTGATTTTTTATCCACAGATTGACGCAGATTATCGCAGATTTAATTTGAAAAATCTGTGTTAATCTGCGTCAATCTGTGGATCAACTACAAGGATACACATATATGAGCATACAGGGCTATTTGGCGCTAGCCGATGGTACGGTATTCCAGGGCATTTCATTGGGCGCGGCACAGGACATGCCAGGCGAGGCAGTATTCAACACAGGCATGTCTGGCTACCAGGAAATCGTGTCAGATCCATCATATTTCGGGCAGATAGTGACTCTTTCCACCGCAGAAGTGGGCAATTATGGCTGCAATGATGAGGACATGGAATCCCGCGGCATATTCCTGAATGGCCTTATCGTTCAGAACCTGAACCAGCCATCCTCCTGGAGAAGCACCCAGAGCCTGGACGCCTTGCTGAAGGCGGCAAACAAACCTATCCTGGCAAATGTAGATACGCGCCGCCTGGTGCTGCACCTGCGTGAACACGGTACCCAGAAAGCATGGCTGCATGCGGACGGAACGGACCTAACTCCAGAGCAGGCCGTCGCCAAGGCAAATGAATGGAATGGTCTGGATGGCATAGACTGCGCAAAACAAGTGGCGGCAGCCAAGTCATACACCTGGTCCAAGAAAGGGGATTTGCGTGTAGTCGTCATCGACTGCGGCGTCAAGTACAACATATTGCGGCAACTGGCGGAAATGGGCTTCAAGGTGGAAGTAGTGCCATGCGGCACGACTGCCACGAAAATACTGGCGATGAAGCCAGATGGAGTGCTGCTCTCCAATGGTCCTGGCGACCCTGACGGCGTGGAAGGCGTTCCTGAATGTGTGAAGAAACTGCTTGGCAAGGTGCCTATCATGGGCATTTGCCTGGGGCATCAGATACTTGGACTGGCATGTGGTGCAAAGACAGGGCGCCTGCCTTTCGGCCACCATGGTTGCAACCATCCAGTCAAGAACCTGCTGACAGGCAATGTGGAAATCACATCGCAGAACCACAACTTTGCCATCATGCCTGACAGCATGCCAGCCGACCTGGAACTAACTCACATCAATTTGAACGACGGCAGCATCGAGGGCATGCGGCACCGCAAGTTGCCCGCCTTCTCCGTGCAATACCACCCAGAGGCGGCGCCAGGCCCATTCGACGCACGCTATCTCTTCACCCAATTCCGCGAACTAATGCTCGGAGCGCGGGGCTAGCCACTCCTCATCGGAGCGCGGGGCTTCAGCCCCGCGGTAAAATATTAAGGAATCATATATATGCCAAAAAGGACGGACATACACAAGATACTGCTGCTGGGAGCAGGGCCTGTTGTCATTGGACAGGGTTGCGAATTCGACTATTCGGGCGTACAGGCCTGCAAGGTGCTGAAGCGGGAAGGCTACGAACTGGTGCTGCTGAACAGCAATCCAGCCACCATCATGACAGATACGGAATTCGCGGACCGCACGTATCTGGAGCCCATGACTCCAGACTACCTCCACGAAATCATACGCCGCGAGCGTCCAGACGCACTCTTGCCTACTCTGGGCGGGCAGACGGCACTTAACCTGGCGATGGAGGCATGGAAGAGCGGCGTCCTCAAGCGCTACCACGTTGAAATGATTGGCGCGGACGCAGAGGCAATACAACGCGCTGAAGATCGCCATGAATTCAAGGCCACCATGGAGAGCATTGGCATACGCAGCGCCAACTCCGAGGCTGCCCACAGCCTGAAGGAAGCGAAAGTCATCGCCAAGGCCATCGGCAAGTGGCCTCTTATCGTGCGTCCTGGCTTCACGCTGGGTGGCACTGGCGGCGGCATCGCCCACGATGAGGAGGAATTCCAGACAATTGTGGAGCGCGGGCTGGACGCAAGCCTAAACCACGAGGTGCTGATTGAAGAATCGCTCCTGGGCTGGAAGGAATATGAAATGGAGGTTATATGCGACAAGCGCGGTACTTCCGTGATTGTGTGCTCAATTGAGAACATGGACCCCATGGGCGTGCATACGGGAGATTCCATAACAGTCGCTCCTGCAATGACGCTGACAGACCGCGAATACCAGGCGATGAGGGACGATTCACTTAAGGTGATGCGGGCTATTGGAATACAAACTGGCGGTTCCAACGTGCAATGGGCCGTGAATCCCAATACAGGCGAGCGCCTCATCATCGAGATGAACCCACGTGTCTCCCGCTCATCAGCCCTGGCCTCCAAAGCGACTGGCTTCCCAATCGCAAAAATCGCCGCACTGCTGGCAATCGGCTATACACTGGATGAATTGCGCAATGACATCACACAGAACACACCAGCCTGCTTCGAGCCTGCGCTGGACTACATTGTGGTCAAGATGCCTCGCTTCACATTCGAGAAATTCCCCGATGCGGATTCCACTCTGGGCACCCAGATGAAGGCAGTGGGCGAAGCAATGGCAATTGGACGTAACTTCAACCAGGCATTCCAAAAAGCAATACGTTCACTGGAAACAGGGCATTGCGGCTTTGGCCTGGAGAAGAAACTGGCTCCATTTGAGCAAATGGATGATGCCACAATTGCAGCGGAACTGACACGCCCCAATGCGGAGCGCGTCTATATTCTGCATGAGGCGATGAAGCGTGGCTGGGAATTGGAGAAAATATACGATTTGACTGGAATAGACCTGTTCTACCTCCGTAAACTGAAGGAACTGATTGATTTCGAGGCGCAAATCAACGATTCGCCCGATTGCCTGCGCAAGGCAAAATATCTTGGATACTCTGACAGGCAACTGGCATTCGCACTCGGCAAATCCGAGCAGGAAGTCCGCGCTTTGCGCAAGAGCCATGGCATAATACCCTGCTATGGCACCGTGGATACCTGCGCAGGCGAATTCGCCGCCACCACACCTTATTACTACTCCACATACGCGGAATATGACGAGCCAGTCAGGGATGCCAAAGGCAAGAAGAAGATCATGATTCTGGGAGGCGGTCCAAACCGCATCGGCCAAGGCATTGAGTTCGACTGCTGCTGCGTGCACGCGGTCTTTGCCTTGAAGGAGGCAGGATATGAGACCATTATGCTCAACTCCAACCCGGAAACCGTTTCCACCGACTACGATACGGCAGACCGCCTCTACTTCGAGCCGCTGACGTTGGAAGACGTTTTGAGCGTATATGAGCGAGAGCAATGCGATGGCATAATCGTGCAACTGGGCGGGCAGACGCCACTTAACCTCGCCAGCGAACTGGAAGCGGCAGGGGTGCATATCCTTGGCACGCCACCAGCGGACATAGATGCGGCGGACGACCGCGGTATATTCAAAGGCATCGCAAAGGCGGCTGGCATCCGTCAGCCACCAAGCGGAATGGCCTCCAATGCCGAGGAGGCAAGCCGCCTTGCGGCGCAACTTGGCTATCCAGTGCTGGTACGCCCCTCGTTTGTGCTGGGCGGCAGAGCAATGGCAATCGTCAATGAGGAGAAATATCTCCGCAAATACATGGCAGAGGCCACACGCGTGTCCGAAGGGCATCCTGTCCTGATAGACAAATTCCTCAGCGATGCGCAGGAACTGGATGTGGACTGCATTTCGGACGGGCAACTCACCGTGGTTGGCGCAATGATGGAGCATGTGGAGCAGGCGGGCATACACTCAGGCGACTCGGCATGCTCAATACCGCCCCGCGATTTGCCACAGTCCGTGCTGGATGAAATACGCGCCGCCGCCAACAGCCTGGCAAAGGAACTGCATGTAGTCGGGCTTATGAACATACAGTTTGCAGTGCAGCACGGCGTCTTGTATGTGATTGAGGTGAATCCCCGTGCATCCCGTACAGTGCCCTTCGCCAGCAAGGCAACAGGCATTCCACTTGCAAAATACGCCGCGCTGTGCATGACAGGCAAATTACTGAAGGAAATCGGCTTCACCCATTCGCCAAAACTGCCCTATTCCGCATTCAAGGAAGCGGTCTTCCCATTCGCAAAATTCCCTGGCGTGGACATCACTCTCTCGCCTGAAATGAAATCTACTGGCGAGGTCATGGGACTGGACTGGGATGCGGCAAATGCATACTTGAAGTCACAGGACGCAGCAGGTAACCGCATACCTCATTCAGGCGGCGTGTTCCTGTCCATCCGCGATGCGGACAAGGCGCTGGCGCTGCCCTTCATACAGCAACTCGCAAAAGTCCATAGTTTTGAATTCTATGCGACGGCGGGCACAGGTGAAATGCTCTACGCCAACGGCATTCCATGCCATGCGGTATTCCGCTTAAGCGAAGGACGCCCCAACCTAAAGGACCTGATATTGGAAGGCAAGGTGTCATGGCTGGTGAATATTTCCGCGCCTGGAGATGACGGCGTCAAGATGCGCTCGCTAGCAATTCAATTCGGCCTGCCCATCACGACCACCTGCGCGGCGCTACAAATGGCAACCGACGGCCTGGCATACTCCGCCATCGATGCAGGACGCCTGGACGTGTGTTCACTTCAGGAATACCACCGTATGGTGGCAAATTATACGAAATAAGCAGTGGCACTGCCCCTGCCTTCACCACTTCAGCAACTGAATAATTGAACTTATACTCCGTTAGGGTAAAAAGTTTACAGTGGTCTGTTGAATGTTGGGTGCGCGGGGCGAAAGCCCCGCGTTTAAAAGGCATGGCTCCTACCTGCGGCTGTCGCCGCAGGCACCGAACAGCCCACAGTCCACTGTCCACTGTAAACCACTTTCCCCTAACGGAGTATATTTGGTTTGCTATGCAATACTATTGCAAATGTGGTAGTGGTTGTTAGCCGTGCCAGCGGCCTCAATGCGGGCAAATCTGATACCTAAATCCAGAATATCCGAATCCGCCAGATACAATCCATCAGATTTTGCGTCATTGGCCTTTAAGGTCACGGAGGCGGCCTTCTTCAGTGCCCCCACCTGATTTCCTGCTGTGTTTGTCAGGAAATTGCCCGTTAGCGCCACTGCATTGTAATTTTCATCGTAGAAAGTGAGCTTTGCGGAGCCGCTGTCCATATTGAGGTAGAAATTGTCAATTTCAGCAAGGTCAAGCACATCTATTGCATCGCCCTTCTTGGCAATGGTTCCGTCATATCTGGCAGCATCAAGTAGCGTTGGGGAGGCGAAAGTGTTGTTTGTGCCGTCGAAGGCATCAACCGAGCCGGTCACAAGATAGTTTCCTGAACATTGACCTGCTCCCTTGTCGGATGTCGCCACAATAAGGCGGTAGCTGGAATTGTCCGTCAGAACTGCCTCCAATGCCTTGCCTGACACAAGCCACTCGTCGTTCTTCTTGTTATACGTTGATTTGGCGGTAGTGGATCCTACCTTTTTCCACACGCCGTTGTTGCATTCCTCCAGTGTCAAAGTCAGGCTCATCGCCCCTGTATCACCAAGTGACTTATCGATGTCAGCTACCTCAAAATGAGCCCAGCCTGCCTGCGTGTCACCGCCCTCGAAGGTATTGAATTCAAATGTGTCCGAGGCCATTCCATATCCTACCCAGCCGCTCCAGCCTTCGCGGTGAATTGTGTCCTCCTTTGTCGAATACAAAATCCAGCGATTCTCGTCTGGCTCTGTGAAATATGGCGTCCCCCATGTGCCGCGCTCGTTTTCGTTAAGGATTGAAAGCGAAAGTCCCTGGTTATAGTCCTTGTTGTCCTTTGTGGCCTTGACATAGAAGAGACGGTCATCATCCAGAATAAAGGTGTTGTCGTATGTCTTCACCTTTGTCAGCTTGCCATCGCCATTGTTGACATATACCTCGTAGCCGTTGGCAATACGCGCATCCAGCTTGTACACGGTGGATTTATTTCCGTATCCTGTGCCGCAGTAAACGGCAAAGCTGTTCTTTGCGATGGCGCTGTCTGCGCTTGCAAGATCCGCGTCCAGCTCCAACAAGGTGTAAAGGTTCTCCTCTCTGACGCGCAAGTCATATAAGGAGGCCTTCTCTTTTGCATAATCGCTGTATGAAAGCGATTCGACTTTGATGTAGTATTCGCCATCCAGGAGGTCTTTAAGCGTAAGCGAAGTGGATTCGCCTGTCTTGTGCACGAAATTGCCCAGCTTCTTGTAGGAAACCTTGCCCCTGGTTTCCGACTTTGAGAATATGGTCACCTGCACGGTGTTGCTGATGGTGTCTGATATCGAGAAAGTGTAGTCGCCTGGCAGGTCATATTCATCTATTGTGAAGCAATAGCAGTCGATGCCATCGCCATATCCTACAAATGAAGACCTATATCCGAAGATGTAGTTTGCGGTTCCGAAACCATTGTTGTCAGTGAGCATTGACCTGCCATACCTGTCAGGATATGTGGTTGTGACACCCACGTCATAGATGGCATTTGACGCAGTCAGGAAATAGGTTCCAGGAGTGAGCATTGCCCCGTATGCCTTCCCTGTCTTGTCGTATGCCAGTTTGATGCTGGACTTGCCGTTCTTCCCATCATTCTTCCAAAGAGTAAGGTTTGAGTTCTTGGTGAATGCCACATACGCCATTGAAGTGAGATTGAATGTGCGTGTCTCGCCTTTGGCAAGGCTGAAGCTGTCACCAGAGGACAGGTCAAGCTCCGCGAACTTTGCCGTTTCATTCAGCTGGAGGGTGTATGCCGTGTTGAATTTGTCCCCCTTTGCGTCATTGGATGCGACCGTAAGCACATACGAGCCTTCCTGAAGCAGCTGTGAGAAATTGACCTGCCCCTTTGCGTCCGCTTTCGCGCTGGCTAGCTTGGTATACTTGTATTCGCCGCTTTCCGAATCCTTGTTCTTGCTTTGCAGCGTGAGCGTGACTGAAGACGGCACATCAGCCACCAGGCTCACCGCCCACTGCGCAGCATTGGTGATTTCCAGCGGAATCACATCCACGGTGTCTCCATATCCTACCCAGCCATCAAGACTGGCGGTATTCAGGTACTTGCCTGACGCCGCGTCCAGCACACCACTGTTGGCGAATGTAAATGGCGAAGAAGAAGTGTCCAGCGTGTCATCGGAATTGTCCGCACCGATGACATCGTAGGAAGTGCCTGTGATGGCAAACTGATATGGCGTGATAACGCCCTTTGAAGCATTGTCACAAGATACGGACACGTAATACTTTGTGCCCTCCGTTGCGGGCAGCAAAAGGTTGGTTATGGACAAGTCCTTCCCAGTCGTGTTTTTGGACGCAATCTTCTTTGGCGCAGCGCCATTTACGCTTGACCAGAGTGTGACACTGACCTTGGCGGCGGCATCCAGTCCCGTGAGTGAGATGTCATAGCGCCCTGGTGCCGCGATGTCCGCCAACATCCAGTCCACACTGTCTCCAAATCCAACAGAACCCTCCACATAGCTTATTGGCTCCGCCCTTTGAGCCAGCGTGAATGTGTCATCCGAATTGTCCGCCCCCGCGTGCACGGTTCCTGTCAGCGTGATGTTGGCGTCTCCAGTGCTCTTTCCATCGCCAGCAATAGTGAACATATAGTCTCCATCCAGGAGGAAGGAAGTCTGCTTTGCGATGACACCCTTCTTTATGGAGAGTGTTCCAGCCTTTTTGCCTGTTGCCAAATCTGTTATGGTAATGGTGGCGTTCATATTGTTCGCAAAGTCGCCTGTGAGCGTGTAGCTTCCAGCAGTCAGACGCGAGACCAGGAAATTCTGCGGTGTCTTGCCATTGAGTGTCGCGCTTGCCTTCGCCGTGAATATGTCAGTTGCACCATTCGCCTGGCATTCGGGCATTTCATCCTCGATTCTCAGGTTGTAGCCAACGGTTCCGCCTGTGTTGCTCTGTACTTTGACATAGCCTTCGTTGCTGGTGGAAGCCCTGTAGCAGTGATTTTCCTCGTCCCACTCGACGTCTGCAACGGCGTTGCCTTCAGTGTCCAGCAGCTGCACGGCAAGAGAATCTGCATCGAGATTGCTGCCCCAGACGATGATGCTCGTGCTGTCGCTGATGTTGTTGCTGAAACTAAAGAAGTCAGGAGTACTTGGATTGGCGAGAAGCATCTTGTATTGGTTTTCCGACATCTGAAGCGCGTGCTCCAGGTCATTGTTGCCCTCCTCGTCAAAGCGGTCATTTCCATTGGACCAGGACGCCGCGCCTGACAGGGAGAAGCGAGTGTTGCCCTCACCTGTGACAAACAGGACGTATTCGCCCTCGGACAGACCGTCCAGGGACAAGGACACTTCTTCGGCCAAGTCGCTTTCCGACACTACCTGAAGTGATGAATCAAGCAGGGCCAACCTTACGTTCACGCCGTCAAGTGCCTTAAGTGACAACGAGGCACCGCTCATATCCTGGTCGCCGATGCTCAATGTGTAGAGCGCAGTGTCATTCTCGTAATAGAGCGTCTCCTCTTCCAGTGAAAATGCGTTGCCTGTGAATTTCCCCAGCACCCAGGCTGTCTCGCCCTCTAGGTCCTGGTATATGTCGCCCGTCTCTGATGGGGCATTTGTCGGGCCTTTTGCACCCTTCGTGGACGCAAGCTCCGTTGTGGTCAGGCCACTGGAAGCGGAGAAAAGCACTCCCTTGGAATAGTCAAATAGCGCATTGACAAATTTGCCCCATTTTGTGTCACGCAATGAATAAAAGTATGAACTCTTACCCGAAAGATAATCTTCAAAAACTTCACTGTCACCAACATTTTTTTTATTCCAGACAGGCAAGAAAACAGAGATTCCACCCCAGTTAGATACTTTATTTAAATTAAGCAACATTGGTGTGATGTTATTAGCTAACTCCCCTATTATGCTCTTTATCTCTGTAAAATTATTAGATTTTTTTAGGCTGGAACACAGTTCATTGCAAAATTCTTTGATGTCAATCATCTGCCAGCCCATGTCTTTTGCTTTTGCTGATGACAGTTTTGAACGGACTTTCAATATTATCGAACTTAATTGATTCTTGTCATCTGCTGAAAGAGCAAAAAAACGCTCGGCAAATGAATTCATATACGATAATATTGTTGTTGATATGTTTGTTTCTGACAATGTTTTCACATAGGCATGGAAATAACTGTCTGCAAAATTAAGACCATGAGCGTCAAAATAGTATTCTGGTTTCATGTCTTGATTTTCTGTGATTAAATTCACCAATGTGTCCTGATTAAAAGAGCCGTGCGAACCAAAACGCGAATCAGTTTCAGAGGCCATCAAATATGGGACTGTTCCATTTAGAGAATATAAGCTCTCTATGCTTGACATAAGACAGGCATCAAAATCAAAAATGGAAATATTTTTGCCAGAAAGACTGGATGCAATGCCAGATATGCTTGCATCTGCTCCATTATTACCGGCAATGAATCCACCTCCGTGGGTGGAGAAGATGACTGCATTCGTGGCTTTTTCCTGAATGGTTTCTTTGTCCCATTTTTGTATATATTGGCTAAAGTCCTGGTTATTTGGATTTATTTCATTTATTTGGGTCATCAAATATGCGCTGCTGCCGATTATGCGGTAAACACAGTCACTTTGGCCATTCTCTTCATTGTCCATGACCAAATAAATATTAGTGTTGTCAGTCAATTCGGCGTCAAGCAATGAATTTTTCACTCTGGCAATATCTTCTTTACAAGCTATTCCATTATCATTTCGCGAATAGTAATAGAAGATGTTGAAATCAACATTTTCCACTGTAAGATAAAGATTTCCACCTTCGTTTTTTAGCACATAATTCTGGTCGTTATAAGTTATTCCTGTATAGCTGTTCTTTTCCTCATTCCACCAGAATCTCCAGATTTCGTTGTCAGAATCCGTAATTTGGGTACCATTAACGGTGAAATTTATTATCTGTGACTGGGTTCCGACATTTGTCGCTAGCAGATACTTCCCTTCTGCCTGCTCTGCGTTGACGTTTATTACTAAAAATTTACTATCGCCCTCCAAATATTGTAGATTGTCAACTAAAGCATAGTCGTATTTATCGGGATCGTTGCTCTTTGACAGATCCAGATTGATGCTTGTGAATTTTGCATCTGTCTGGTCATAGAGATAAAGGCGGCCACCATGTTCGATGTGGAACACGCCATTCATACTCACGCCATTCTTAAAAGTGGCAAGTCCTTCTTCCTGGACATCAAGGGCGTATTTCGCCCCCCAAGACATCGAACCCCATACATTTCCCCCATCGGCATCCAAAAAGCCACCTCTTTGTATTGTCGTGTACTCTATGGTGGAACCCTCTTTGCCGTAGATGGTACCATTTATTCTGGCTGTAAGATAATAACCAGTGGAATCCTCAAGCAGAATTACTCCACCGTCTTCCACATTGGTGTTATAGATGGTTCCTCCATTGGTGAATTCTATGCGGCCACCTGCCGTCACAGTGCTGGCATCAATTGTAGCACGGCTACCACCGTCAATAGCCAGATTGGATTGGGCACTGCCACTTATGGTGACGCCTGATATGTCTTTCT
>JAFSTJ010000230.1 GCA_017450525.1 Victivallales bacterium
CCGAAATCTTCTACGATATAGGCACCGGGGCGTTTTGACCTCGAAAATCCCCCTCAAAACGGCAAAAAGAAAGGCACTCGGATAAAGACCCAAGTGCCTTATGGTAAATGAATGGTCGACCAATTAGGGGGTATCCATAATCCTTCTCTGATGCCCCGAAATCGCAAACTCTCGGCCTTTTCAAATCGGCTCTCCCGTGAAACGGAGAAATCATAATTCTCCACCTCAAAATCACGCTATGAAAAGGTCGTTCCGTTCTTGAATAGTGTGATATGCACCATTTAGCGGAGAATGGACGGAGCGATTTGCCTTGTATTCCTCGTATAGTTTTTTGCCATATTCAATCATCCATCAAGGATTCGCACATATTTACATAGGTAAGACCTTCAAGGCGCGTAAAGCACATCTCGAACGGCGTGTAAACCCACATCACGATATCGACTGGAAGGCAAATTATAGCCGCAGGAATGGCATAGACTGGTCGAATCCAACTCATAGCCTTGCTGCGGACACGCCAGTCCACGGAAACTGGAACGTCCCAGTCTGGAGTCCTACCGTTTGAATCCATATTCAAAGAATCCTGAACATTGAAAATGCAAAGCTCACCATAAGTTGTTACAAATCCGCCGAGAATTGGTCCTGCTGCCATCGGAGACATTCGTCTTTGAATATCCTTCACCAGAGGAGCGGAATTCTTTGGAGAATTAGGGTGGGTGTTTATGATGAGCCATGCGGGTTTGCTTTCATTCGAGACAACTCTGTCCCCCTCATAAGCAAATGCCTTGTCGTGTCCAGTGGCCGAAAGGAAAACATGGACTGTTCGGTCTTTTCCCTCCAGCAGACCTGCAAACTGGTAATGATTCATCAAAATGCCATCGTTTTCTTCCGTTCCAAGAAAATCCCCTTGCAAGGCAACTGGTGTCGTCATCCACCGCGCCTCAGCGGGACCACGATTACTGAACTCATGCTTTTTATGATTGGGGGCTATGGCAAGATGGTGAAACACGCTAGTCGCAAGGCAGCCAGAAGTCATTGACAGCACGCAAAGCAGCACACTGAACAACAATGCCAGTCTTATGCGCTTTTTCCACATTTGTCCCATTTGCCAGTCTCCCTGCAGTATTCTTGTTTCTGTCATCCGCAAACGATGCTAACGACAATCATGACAAGCCAAATGACAGTGGTGACTGCCGTCCCCGAGCCCGCAATGACTTTTTCCTTTGAGGAAATCTTCTCGCGCATTGCCATCGATAACGCCATGCAGCCAGCCCCAAAAGCCAGAAGGGATGCTACGAGGAACATGAAAAACAAGACCAGTATTTTGGTGTTGATATGACAGTCTCCCATGAGAAACAGCCACAGAACAGTCACCACCTCAACAAACGTCCCATAGAGGGAAATCTTTGTCCAAGTCTTGCAATCCATTTCCAATCATCAGAAGAAAAACACTAACCACCGTCTTTTGATATTGCAGTAAATATAATGCAGATAATCACTATTACATTTGAATTGCCCCAAAAAGTTGTTTCCTTTGCTTTGACCCATTTTTTATCGTTTGCTGCGAGAAAAAAAGAAAGTACAGGCGTAAAAAGAGAAGGAATAATAACGTTAAGATGAAAACGCTGATTGTTACCCCCTAAACAAACTGATGACAAGGAGATTGAAATCATGGTGCGAAAGTTCGACCAGATGACAAGAGACGAGGCTACAAGGCTTCGCAAAGATGGAAAATCCGTGCGGGAAATTGCGCTTCTGACAGGGGTTGCCCTGACAACGCTGAAGGGATGGTTTGGAGGAATCGGTTTGTCCCGTCTTCCTGAATCGGCAACGAGGCGGAGATACACAACATCGGAGCAGCAGGGCATTTTGGCTGAATACGGTGCGAGGAAATCGCCAAAGGTGATTGTAGAAAAGTATGGCATTTCAAAATCCACGCTGTTCTATTGGAAAAAGAAGCATAGGGTGCTTGCCACTTCAAAAAGCGGACAAAGGTACACTGCATCTGAAGTCGTCGGGATGAAACGGGCGCTTACAATGGCAAAGCGGATAGAAAGCATTCTTGGCGAATGCAAATGCATGCCAAGTGATTCACGCTTAATGCGTGTCAAGGAGGTATTGCGCCTTCAAGACAGATATTCCGTTCATTCCCTTTGCCAGGCGTTGAAACTCTCAAAGGCTACATTTTACCGTGTAAGCCTGCAGCTCGCCTGCAACCACCGCACCCAATATGAAATCAACGATGCCAACCTCAAGGCGCGAATTCAATACGAGTTCGAGGACAGCGGAGAACGCTTTGGCGCGCCGATGATTCAATTCAAGCTGAAGGAGAAGGGTGTGGCGGTGTCCAGGGAACATGTCAGAAGGCTTATGAAGGAGATGGGGCTGGTCAGCAAGCAGTTCCGCCCACGCTGCTTGAATTCAACGCAAAGCCTCAAAAACTCCAGATATAGACGCAATCGCCTGCTGGGGAAATTCACGCAAGACCGGCCAAACGTGTTTTGGGTCAGCGACATCACCTATGCCCGTGTAGGCGGCTCCTTCCATGCGATATGCGTCATCCTCGACCTCTTCTCCCGCAAGGTGCTTGCCTACGGGATTTCACCAGAGAACAACATGGAGCTGGTGCAGGAAACATTTATGCGGGCGTTCGATAGCCGCAACCGTCCAGAAGGTCTGACATTTCATAGCGACCAGGGCGTGCAGTACACGGCATATCCTTTCCAGCAACTCCTGAGGGAACTGAATGTCCGGCAGTCCCTGTCGAATCCAGGTACTCC
>JAFSTJ010000231.1 GCA_017450525.1 Victivallales bacterium
CTGTGGACTGCGGACAGTGGACAGTGGACTGTGGACTGTGGACAGTGGACTGTAGACAGACATGAAAAGCTGTAAATAGTTTTTCTTCACACTGTACTGCCCACTGTACACAGTCCACTGCCCACAGCCCACTGTACACAGTCCACTGCCCACAGTCCACTGCCCACAGTCCACTGCCCACAGTCCACTGCCCACAGTCCACTGCCCACAGCCCACTGTACACAGTCCACTGCCCACAGTCCACTGCCCACAGTCCACTGTACACAGTCCACTGCCCACAGTCCACTGTCCACTGACAAACCAATGAGGCAGAAAATAGCATTTTTGCCCTGCTTTTCAAGATGAATTATGTGCTAATTCATTTCTTGTGATAATATTTTTGAAAAAAGTCAAATAATTATGTGTTGATGGGCGTTAAAATTTGCAAAGTATTGTTATATTATGTCAAATTTTGGAAAAATAGTATCCCGATGGCTAATTTTAAAGGAGACAAAGTAATTGTTCTTGGCGGCGGTGCCAGTGGCATTGCCGCAGCGGAACTGTGCGCCTCGATGGGCAAGGAGGCAGTGCTGCTGGATTCAGTGTCATTGCCAAAATGCGCCGCTGAACTGGAGGCGAAGGGCATCCGTTGTATTGGCGGGCCTGACGCGCTGGAATACAGCGAGGTGGCTGACTTTGCCATAATCAGCCCTGGCGTACCGATGGACTGCCCATTGGCTAAACTTGGGCAGAATCTGTGCGGCAACGTTATCGGCGAACTGGAGTTCGGGGCGATGCATCTGGACGTACCGATACTGGCAGTTACTGGCACCAACGGCAAGACCACCACGGTGGAAATGCTGAACCATATCCTGAATGGCTGTGGTCTAAAGGCAATCGCCGCGGGCAACATAGGGCTGCCGCTATGCCGCGTCGCTTTGCAGAAAACTAAACTGGACGCGCTTGTGGCAGAGGTCAGTTCATTCCAATTGGAGTTCCCTGGTGACTTTGTGCCAAGGGCGGCGGCATTGCTCAACATCACGCCTGACCATCTTGAAAGGCATTACACCATGGAGGAATACTCCAGACTTAAACTGTCACTGCGCGGAATGGTAAAGGGCGGCAGTTTCATTGTCCAGTCCGAAACGGCGAAGGCTTTCAATCTGGCTGGGGAAGGCATTGTGCTCTTTGGTGAAAATGGACGGGATTTCTTCCTGAAGGACGGGGCGATTTTCGACAGAGAGGATGGCTTGCTGGCCAAGACGGAAGAGTTGCCATTCCAGGGTATTCACAACTACGAGAACGCAATGGCTGCAATCGCGCTGGCCAGGGAAGTTGGCGTGGAACCTAAGCAGGCGGCAGCGCAATTGCGGACTTTCAAGGTGGGTGACCATCGGCTTCAGACTGTGCTGAAGGCAGGAAAACTCACGTTCATAGACGATTCCAAGGCAACCAATGTGGATGCGCTGTGCGCAGCATTGAAGGCGCTTGAGGCCAAGATGCTTCCCATAACGCTGATTGCAGGCGGGCTTGATAAGGCATGCACCCTGGAAATGGCGAATCGCCAGCTAGCTGCCCAGGTCAGCAAGGTCTTCCTTATTGGCAGTAGCGCCGAGCGCATTTTCCAGCAGTGGAATGGGATAGTGCCCTGCGAGATATGCGGTGGCATGGAAGAGGCCGTGCGCAAGGCGGCGTGCTTCCATGGTGGCAGGGAGGGCATAGTCCTGCTGTCGCCTGCATGTTCAAGCCTGGACATATACAAAAGCTATGCCGAAAGAGGAGACTGCTTCAAGGCAGCTGCTGAAAAATACATAAACGGGGCAGGGCAAGGCCTGTCCTGAAAGGATTTTCAATATTTCAATTGATAGAACCACTAAAAACAAAATGAGGAGATGACAATGTCAAAGAATCTTGTAGTTGCCACCGCAATGGCGGCGCTTGCCGTGTCTGGAATGTTGGGCGCTGGCTGCTCCAGCAACAAGGCCCCTGCAGCAAAACCAACCAAGCTGACCATACTTTCGGATAGGGAATGCATTCCGCCGCCGTATGCCTCGCCAAGTCAGCATTCTTTCAACAAGAAGGCCCAGGAGGCAAGCCAGCCACCAGCCACAATCAAAGGCGAAGATACCTTCGTGCCACCGCCGGAAAACAATTTCACCCCTTTTGCTCCTAACCAGGGCGGCGAGCCCCCGATTTTTACTGGAACTACAGAGACACCTGCACAGGGTGGCAAGGTAGAGGCAGAGCCTGCTCCAAAGAAGAGCGCACCTGCGAAGAAGCCTGTTGCAAAGCCTGCTCGCACTTACAAGGTCAAGAAGGGTGACTATCTTTCTGTCATCGCCTACATGTTCAAGGTCAGCACCCAGGATCTGGCTGCCGAGAACAACATGGAGCTGAATGCGACGCTTCGTGAAGGCCGCGTCCTGAATCTGCCTTCATACGCATTGGAAACACCTAGGCCGCGTCCCGCAATCAAGAAAAAGCCCGCGCCAGCAAAGGCTCCTGCAAAGGCCAATGGCAAGCAGGTGAAGAAAACAGAGGCCAAGGCCAGTTCCGCAACAGATGGCGACTTCTATGTCGTTCAGCCTAATGACAATCTGTGGACAATCGTCCGCAAGAACAAGGTCAAGGAAGCCGATGTGCGCGCATTGAATCCACAGATCAAGGACTTCTCAAAACTCCAGATTGGGGACAAGATACGCCTCCGCGCTTCATCAACGTCTGCCCCAGGCACTGGCGCACCTGCCAAGGTTTCTCCTGCACCTGCTGCTGAAGGTGCTCCAATCGCACCAATCCAGATTGGCGCACAAGTGACAGAGGCGACGCCTGTGGCGCCTGTTGACAATGCACCAGCTCCACCAGCACCAGAAGTGAAGCCAGCCCAACTGTCACCAGCCCTGAACTTCAATACGCTTCCAATGAATCCTGCAACTGAAGCTCCTTCTGCAAATCCAGGCACTGCAACCGCTGAATAGGCTGCTGCAATTCCGCGCCACTTTCGGCGCGGAATTGGCTTGTTTTTTCGTTAGAGAGAGGTTTTGCAATTATGTTATCGGATAATGATACGATGAAGCTCTATATGCAGAATATAGGGCAATATCCATTGGTAACACCACAAGAGGAAATTGAACTTGCAAAAAAGATCAAGGCAGGCGACAATGAAGCTCGCGCAAAGCTGATCAGAGGCAATTTAAGGCTGGTTGTGAAGATAGCCCATGATTTCAAGGGGCTGGGACTTCCGCTTCTGGACTTGATTTCAGAGGGCAATATCGGCCTGATGCGGGCGGTGGAGAAGTTTGACCCTTCCAAGGGCGCAAAGCTGTCCAGCTATGCGGCATGGTGGATAAAGCAATCCATGCGCAGGGCATTGTCCAACCAATCCAAGATAATAAGGATTCCCGTGCAGTCCGCCAGCAAGATTACAAAGATACAGGCGGCGCGGACAAAGCTTTTGGAGAAGCTGGGGCGTGAACCTAGTGACAAGGAAGTGGCGGATGAAGTGCAGCTCACCGAGCGCACGGTAACTGGCCTCAGGCTGGGCAAAATCACCACCATCTCCCTTCACGATCCAATCCAGCATGGAGAGGATGGCGAATTCAGGGACATCATTCCCGATGAAAAGAGCAATGCACCAGCCGAACTGGTCAGAGACGAAGAGACTCTCAGGGACATGCTAAGGTTGGTGGATACGCTGGACGAACGGGAAAAGACAATCCTGACGCTGCGCTTCGGCCTCAATGGTGAACCACCTAAAACACTGGAAGAGGTTAGCCAGAGCATTGGACGCACCAGAGAGCGAGTTCGCCAAATCCAGAACTTTGCCTTGGAGAAGCTGCGCAAGATGCTTGAGGAAAACGGTCTGCTTGAATCTGCATTGGACATCGCAACCTCTGACAGGGAAAGCTGAACCACAAACAACAAGAAATTTTGCCTGAATAATACCAGAAAACAGAAAAAATAACAGAAAAAATAACGGAAAGGCCAAAAATTATTCTGTATTTCCGACGTATAAGTAATGTCATCTGGTACAGGCAAATATATGACAGTAACACTAAATTGAGAGGAAACAACTATGCTATCAGACAATGACACAATGAAGCTTTATATGCAGAACATTGGGCAATACCCACTTGTTACGCCGCAGGAAGAAATCGTCCTTGCCAAGAAAATCAAGGCAGGGGACGAGGAGGCGCGTTCACGCCTAATAAGAAGCAACCTGCGCCTGGTGGTGAAAATCGCCCATGATTTCAAAGGATTGGGGCTACCTCTGCTGGATCTTATCTCAGAAGGGAACATAGGCCTGATGCGGGCTGTGGACAAGTTTGACCCGTCCAAGGGCGCAAAGCTTTCCAGCTATGCCGCCTGGTGGATAAAGCAGTCCATGCGCCGCGCATTGTCCAACCAGTCCAGAATCATACGCATACCCACGCAGTCAGGGCAGAATCTGAGCAAATTGAAGAACGCCCGGGTCAAACTGGTGGAGAAGCTGGGCAGGGAGCCTACAGACAAGGAACTTTCAGAGGAAACCAAGCTTCCTGAACGCACAGTCACCGCCCTGCGCCTGGCGCAGATAACCACCATTTCACTCCACGACCCAATCCAGCATGGCGAGGACGGCGAATTCAGGGACATCATTCCCGACGAGAAAAGTACTTCGCCAGATGCGCTGGTCCGTGACGAGGAAACTTTGCGGAACATGCTAAAGCTGGTGGATACGCTGGACGAGCGTGAAAGAAATATCCTTACGCTGCGTTTCGGTTTGAATGGTGAGGAACCAAGGACACTTGAGGAAGTGAGCCAGAGCATTGGACGTACCAGGGAGCGTGTTCGCCAGATACAGAACTACGCATTGGAGAAACTGCGCAAGAAACTGGAATCATGCGGCCTGCTCGAATCCGCCATGGACTTGGCTACCGCAGATGATGATTCCAGATAAGGCATATTAAGGTTATTTATTAACAGATTGACGCAGATTATCACAGTTTTTTATTTCCTTAAATAAATATCGGGGCGTCGCAGGACAAGCCTGCGACGCCCCGATATTTTATAATCTGTGAAAATCTGCGTTAATCTGTGGATTATACATTATAATTCCAGCATATTTTTTATAAGGAAG
>JAFSTJ010000232.1 GCA_017450525.1 Victivallales bacterium
ACTAGATGAGACTGATGGGACTGATGGGACTGATGGGACTGATGGGACTGATGGGACTGATGGGACTGATGGGACTGATGGGACTGATGGGACTGATGGGACTGATGGGACTAATGGGACTGATGAGACCGAAGGGAGTAATGTGGAAGTAACGGGACCGAAGGGACCGATGGGAAAACATCGTAGCCAACCCTTGCGTTTTCTGATGCTCCATGCAGTCTGTAATACGCGGTCATGTATTTCGGCAATTATCGTTTCCAATTCAGCAGGTGTTCTAGCCTCGTCTAGCCTTGAATATAGGCCTTTGTCCCATTCCTCTGCACGGGCCGCTGAACGCGCTGCATACATTCTTTCGCGGACTCCGCCGAATCTCTTGAAGTCCTCTTCTTGTTTTGCGATCATTTTGCCCAGCAGGTATCTCGTTTGGTAGCACAATGTGAGCATTAGATTTGCAAATGTCTCTGGAGGGCATGAATCAAATATCTGCTTCCAGTCTTGCCATTCAGGATGACTTACTGCATAGTTTCGCGCTGCTTTGGCATTTATGTCGGTAGAATTCCAAACAGTGCCATTGTGGGATTTAAGCCAGTCAAGATAATCCTCCATAAGTTCATCTAGAGAAGAGCAAGCGACATTTGTCAGTTTGAGTTCAGTTTCCTTGGAAGTGCCACTGGCCGCACTGCCTTCTGCGATATTCTGCTTACAGGAACGCGCAGCCTGTGTCATCTGATCGACAGTACGATTACCGTATGGAGGATAAAACCTACGGCAGAATGTAACTGTGCCTTCATAGATGATATCGCTTTTCTTGTAAACGATAAGGTTTCTATAGCCGCCATGAGGTAATACTATTTGTGGAATATCGGTCATTTGTCCTCCTTGTTTTGATGGGACTAACGCAACAGTCCCATAAGTCCCATTAGTCCCATTAGTCCCATTAGTCTCAGTAAAATAACTATCGTTTAACATACCTTTGGAAAGCAGTAAGGCAAGGTAAAAAATGAAGATGTATATATTACTACACTTTTATAGGAAAGTTAATAAAAGTCTAAAATTTCCTAAAACTTTTCAAAATATGTGATTTCCCCAATTCAAGTGTTAGCGTGGTGGAATTAAGAAAAGAGTTATCAATGCCACATCATAGCGGCCTGACCTGAAGTTTTTAATTCAGAAATTCCCTGCGGTATTGAAGTGGTGAGATATAATATTTTTTACGGAACATACGTGAGAAGTAGAATACATTGTCCCAGCCTGCCATGGCGGCGATTTCCTTGATGGGTGCGGTGCTTGCCTTGAGCAGTTCCGCTGCTCGGTTCAGGCGCATTTGCAGCAGGAACTGCTGGGGTGACATATCCGTGATTTCCTTGAAGATGCGCCTGAAATGTGTCAATGTCACATGGCATTTCTGTGCCTCATCTGCAAAATTCCATTCATACTCTGGATTGGCACCGATGCGCTGCACCAATTCCTTCAATTGCTCAGCCTGGTGCGGTGTATGCCGTTTTTCGTCTTTCTTTGCCTCGTGCATCTGCAGGAGCAAATCCTCGAACAACAGAACTGCGCGTGGATTGACAGGGCCTGGCTGGCCCGCCAATGTCATTATTTCCTGCATTGAACGTAGGAATCTTTCTGGATGTGGTATCCGTACCATTGGCAAAAGCGTGTCTGGGTTCCACAGCCCACCGTCCATGTAGCGCTGGATGCGAGGGCCGTATGTGCAGATGTAGTTGTGGTGCCGCGTCATGTTGTCGGGCGGTCCATATCTGAAGAAATGTCCTGGATATGTCAGAAACGCGTAAGGGCCGTTCAATTCAAACATCTTTCCATCGTCGATCTGCAATTGGAAGGTGCCGCTGTAATTGAACTGTATGCTGTAGTACATCGGTTCGTTTCGCACATAGTTCATGGACTTTGGCTCGGAGCCGAATACGCTGAATGTCAATCCCCCATAGAAATCCAATAATTTGTTTTCTATGTTCGTTTTATGTAATAATTGGTCTGTTTTCTTCATTTTCAAGTATAATTATCCAATGTATATTTTGTGCGATTTGTTAATGATATAGCGGTGTTCCTGTAAAAAACAAGCAAAAAGGATGAAAATGATGAAAATCGGTTACCTTGCATTGTCGAAACTTAGTTGGAAAACCCCGAAGATTGAAGGGCTTGCCAAGGATACTGCGGATGCCCTGGCTACGCTGGATGGCTGCGAATTTGTGGCTGCTGAAGGCTTGATTACCAGCGAAAAAGAGGCGCAGGCAGGCGCGGAAAAACTGTCTGCCGCAGGAATTGACTTGCTGGTGATGCACTTTGTCACATTCCCTGCAGGCGCATTGATACCAGTTATAGCCGAGCGTATACAGGCGCCAATCGTGCTGCTGGCTAATCCAGAGGAGGCGTGTGCTGGCAAAATGTGGGAGCAGAATTCCTTCTGTGGCGCCAATCTTGGCGCATTTGTGATGCGTCGTCTAGGCAAGCAGTATGGCTATTTGAAAGTCATGCCTGCAGAAACGCCTGCCGCACTTAAGAAATACATTGCAGCGGCGCGTTGCATCAGTGCACTGAAGAACTGCCGCATCGGCCTGGCTGGTGGGCGTGTCCCTGGCTTCTACACATCCAACTTCGACGAAATGAAGTCACGCGCGAAATTTGGCGTGGCTGTGGAGGTGGCAGACCTGGTGGAAGTGGTGGATACCGCTGAAAAACTCACGCCAGAGCAACTTGCCGAGGCACGCGCCGTGGTAAAGCGTTCGTCCTGCAAGGTCAACAATGTCAGCGAGCACGACTTGGAACTGGCCGCAAAGATGTTTGGCGCATTCAAGGCAATGACAGTGAAATACAATCTGGAGGCGCTGGCAATCAGGTGCTGGCCTGAACTTTCGGACATATTCGGCATTGCGCCCTGCGCCGTAATCGGCATGCTGAATGACTGCGGCATCCCCTCTAGCTGTGAAGGTGATGTGCCAGGTGCGCTGACAATGGCGGTGCTGAAACAACTGGCTGGCGGCGGCATTCCGCTGTTCGTGGACCTGATTTCCTACGATGAAAAGGCTAACACAGGCGTGGTATGGCACTGCGGTGCCGCGCCTGTCTCGTTGTGCCGCAAGTTCGAGGAGACCGAATATCGTTTGCATTTCCGCGTGGATGGCGGGGACAAGAAGGGCGTCACCAACGACTTCTCGCTAAAGGCTGGACCTGTCA
>JAFSTJ010000233.1 GCA_017450525.1 Victivallales bacterium
GAAGGCGAGGATACAATGGCGGACAAGTTGTCTGCCCAGCTTAGGGAACTGCATGAACTGGCTCAGATAGACCAGAACAAGGGTGCCGAACTGATAAGCCAGCTGGAAGAGGCAACTGAGAACATACGGGAGCTAGGCACACAGTTTGCGGAATATGCCGAGAGTCTATACAGTGATGCAGAGGAGTTGCAGAAACTGGAGCGCAGGATTGACAGAATTCAGCGCCTGAAGCATAAGTACGGTCCCAGTCTCCAGGATGTGCTTGCGACAGCGCAGCGCATCAAGGCGCGCCTTGAGAATGCCAAGGGCAGGGAGACAGGTCTGGCGAAATTGGCTGAAGAGGAGAGCCAGGCGCAGGCTGCATTTACCGAATTGTGCAGGCGTGTTTCAAAGCAGCGCAATGCAGCCGCCCCTAAATTGGCGGCGGCAATTGAGGGTAAGTTGCGGGCATTGGGCTTTGCCAAGGCTGCGTTCAAGGTAACGCTGTCCAATGTGGCGGAAGGCATGTCAGGCTCGGATTCCGTTGAATACGAGTTTGCGCCTAATGTAGGCGAGGATATGCTGCCGCTGAAGAACATTGCCAGCAGCGGTGAAATTGCACGTGTCATGCTGGCGATAAAGACGGTGCTTAGCAAGGCGGATGGCGTACCGATTTTGATTTTTGATGAAATTGATGCAAATATAGGCGGTCTTGTTGCCGTTTCAGTATCTGAGGAATTGAAGTCTGTTTCACAGGACCACCAGGTGTTCAGCATTACGCACAAGCCGCAGATTGCGGCTGCTGGTGCCAGGCACTATCTGGTGGAGAAGGCGATAGTCGGAGACAGAACCAATACGTCCGTCCACCTTTTGGAAGGGAAGGACAGGCTTGCCGAAATCGTGCGGATGCTGGGAGCCGACATGGGCTCGAGCGCCGCAGTGGCCCACGCAAAGGAACTTTTGGGTGTAAAGAAGAAATGAGAAGCAAAGTGCACATATTCATGCTGCTTTTATGCAGCCTGGCTCTTTTTTCCTGCCAGCCAGTGGATTTGGAGAAGGAACTGAGTCTGGGGTCGGCGGCTGCAAAGAAGAATGATTGGAAAACCGCCTTGGCAAAGGCGGAGTTGTGCCTGGACAATGTGCCGTCTTCGGCGGATGCGGCCATTTTGAAGAGCCTGTCGCTGTTCATGCTTCATGGTGACAATGCTGAGGAGGTGGACAAGGCATTGGAGCTGATTCGCCAGGTGACAAAGGAGCATCCCAAACGCTATGACGCCTTCCTGGTGCATGGCTGGATTCTTTTTAACAAAAACAGGCTAGACGAGGCGATAGCACCGCTTCAGAAGGCATACGAACTTCAGCTTGACGTCACCAACAAGAATGTGACGCAGGTAGTGCAGGGAACTATAAACTACGCACTTGGCGTTGCCTATATGTACAATAATGTGCCAGAGGCCGCGGAAAAACATTTGTTGACAGCAATCAAGAGCACGCCCTACAACACGTGGTACTCCATTTATGCAAGCCTGGGGGTTACGTCGTTCTACAAGGGGGAGCACAAGAAGGCATTGGACTATATGGTGAAGGCAAGGGAAATGGCGCCTAAGGACGAGTATGCAGTTGCTGTAAACATTGCCATCCTGGTGGATTATCTTTCCTACAACCAGTTCAATAAGGTAAATGCAAACGTATATGCCGCCCAAAGGAAGAATTGGTATCAATATGCATTGAATTGCGTGCTTGCGGCCAGGAGCCGTTCCTCAAATCTCAAAGAGCAAGCATATCTGGACGATTTGGCGAAGAAAATAAGAAAACGCGCCAAGATTTAAGACATGCCATACATCCCAGAAGAAACCATAGAAGAGATAAGGCAGAGGGCTGATATTGTAGATATAGTTGGCTCCTTTGTGCAGCTCAAGCATCAGAATGGGGACTGGTGGGGATGCTGTCCATTTCACAAGGAAAAGACTGCTTCTTTCAAGGTTAACAAGGAAAGGCAGGCATATTATTGCTTTGGCTGCAAGGCGCACGGCAATGTGTTTAAATTTGTGGAGGAAATAGTCAACACTGACTTTGTGGGTGCTGTGCATTGGCTAGGGGACCGATTGGGCATTGAAATTCCAGAAGGCAATTTTCATGGTAGCAAGGAACAAAGCGAACTGCGGAAGCAATTGCGTGAAAGGCGCCAGAGTCTTTTGGAACTCGCTGCTGGGTGGTATCATGTGCAATTGAATATGCCCCAGGCGGAGATTGCCAGGAACTATCTGGCGTCACGTGGTCTGGATGCAGATGCAGTGGAGCACTTCAAGCTGGGATACTCACCGCAGTCGTATGATGCACTGATTCAGTGGGCCCATTCCATGGGATTCACGGATGAGGATTTGCTGGCCACAGAACTCGTCTCCCATAGGGAAGAGGACAGCAGAATGTACGACCGCTTCAGGGGGCGCCTTATGTTCCCCATCTGGAATGAATTGGGAAAGGTGGTGGGTTTTTCCGCACGTGTGCTTGATGCAACGGCGAAGACCGCCAAATATGTCAACAGCCCTGAATCAGATTTCTTCCACAAGGGGCAGATTTTGTATGGCTTCAATTTTGCGCGGCAGGAATTGAAGAAGTTTGACCATGTGCTCATCTGCGAAGGGCAGTTGGATGTTATTGCATGCCACAGGGCTGGGCTGGTGAACGCAGTGGCTGCACAAGGCACCGCTTTTACTGAAGAACATGCCCGCATGCTGAAGAAATCCACTGACAAGATTGTGCTGTCCTTTGATGCAGACACGGCTGGCAACAAGGCTGCGGAACGCACAATTAAGATGCTGCATGGAATGGATTTCAGCGTATCTGTCGCCACATTGCCAGAAGGCGAGGATCCCGATTCAGTATTCCGCAAAGGGGGCGGCGAGGCATTGCGGAAGATAATGTCGGTTACGCAGCCTGCGGTACACTATCTTTTCAACGTGGCGAAAAATGTCAATGACATGAATTCCGCCGAGGGCATGAGCGCAGCTGTTCGCTACGTGCTGGAGGCAATTCGCCCGATACGCGATGCAGTGATACGTGCCTCCTATTGCAAATGGCTTGCAGCCCAGGTGGGGCATGACGAGCGCACCATTGTCAATGAACTGGAATCCATACAGGCGTTTGACGCCAGGCCAATGACGGCACAACATGCAATACAGCGCATCCCGAACAGGCAGGTGCCAAGATTTTATACGCCTTCAGTGGAGACGCAAACCTGGTATATGCTTCTTGACTTGACATTGCATTTCCAGAAACTGGCGCAGGATTTTGCATTTCTGGAGGAGGTAATCATTGCCATTCCACCGACGCCGCTAGGGCAGGCGATAAATGTAGTGGCATTGTACACGCAGCAGGACGAATGGGCGGGGCTTTCCGATATCATCATGAAAATGGATGTGTTTGCTGATGCGGATGTGGCAAGGGCTGTGGTGGCATCTGAATACAAGGAATATGTTCCTGCAGATGGCACCATTCCGCCTAATGTGCAGAAGGCCTTCGATGACTGTGTCGTGCGGGTGAAGATGGAGGCATTGGAAAAGGCGATTGCGGAAAAGCAACAGCAGATTAAAAACGCACCCGATGTGGACAAGCAACGGCAGTTGTTTGACGAACTCAATGCCTTGACAGCCAAGAAGCGTGAGATGAAAGGGCAGTTGCGCCGTTACTAGTGTCACATTTTTTCCGCTGCCGCGTAAACAAAAAAAGTCCTTGCCTATTGCGCTTTTATATTTTGTTTGCTATAATTTGCACTTGACAGAAACTTAAGTTCAAATGATACCCTAAAAATTAGGAGAAAGCAATGAAGAAATCCTTCACATTGATTGAATTGCTGGTTGTCATCGCTATCATTGCGATTTTGGCGGCCATGTTATTGCCTGCATTGTCCAAGGCAAGGGAAAAGGCAAGAGCTATCAGCTGTACCAGCAATGAAAAACAAATGGGTCTTGCCATGTCAATGTACACCAATGATTTTGAGGACTGGTGGCCAAACCAGGAGGCGGATCCAGAGCATGGTACTGGATTTACCAGTTTTCCATGGAACAAGTTGATGTACTGCACAAAGACCTCCTTTGAAATCTGTGTGTGCCCCTCATTTGTCAATGAAGGCGAATCAATGTCAGTTGGCAATGTTAAGAGAATAGGCGTGCCAGAGCACATTTCATCTGGTTCATATGCTGGTGGTTCCGCTGGTCCTGTTTACTATTTGCATTATGGCATGAACCGCGTCATGGGGAAGCGCACTTCTGCGCCACTGGTTACTGGCACAGTCTCCGCCATTAAGAATCCAGGAACATATCTTGTCATATCCGAAACGTATATGGGAAGCAACAAAACAAGAGGTATGTTGTATTGCAACGAATCATACGGTGAAGCGGGTAATGGAGAAATTGACGTGAGACACGCAGGAAGTGTCAATGTGCTTTTTGCTGACGCTCATGTGCAGAACATAAAGCCCAATATCGCCCCTACGAAATATGAGTCAACAACAGATTATAACGTGTATATGTCTGCTTTCTTCAATTCCAACACAGACAAAAACTCAAAGAACCACGCCAAACTATGGTGGGATGAATTTTGATCTCTGACTGATACGTTTTTTAATGCAAAAGGCGCAGGGTTGCCCCTGCGCCTTTTGCGTTTAAAAAATACATCTCCACGTTATATTACGGTGTTTTTTTGCTACGTTATTAATAAAACTAAGGAAGAAATGACAATGGAAAACAGAGTTGCATTGATTGGCATCATCGTTGAGAACAAGGAATCCGTGGCTCCACTGA
>JAFSTJ010000234.1 GCA_017450525.1 Victivallales bacterium
AAGCCTTTCACGCCCATGTCCGCATAGCGTCTTGCCTCGGCTGGGTCTGGCGGCGTGTCCCACAAATCTATCTTCGCCAATGGCACCAGATTATGGGGATATTGCTTGCAGATGCGAACGACCTCCTCGTTGGGGACAAAGTCATGCCCGCCATAATGCAGTCCGCCTGACAATGCGGCGATGGTCTCGTTCCGCTCGCAGTTCTCCACGTATGCTTTAAGCAACTTCGGGTCATCCGAGTTGCAATGCGCATGAAAGTCAAGATGCATAAATTACCTCCTTTTTAGAAAATCACATAAGGCACTTCCTTGTCTGCCAAGCCTGAGACAATCCGCGCCAATTCATTCAGTACAGAAGGCAATTGCCTCATGGCTGCGGCCACATCGGGACGCATCTCCGCCAGCGTGCGCAAAGCGAAGGCCTCGGTTATATCTTTATCAGCAGCCTCAAATTCAGTGAGCATGCCACGCCATGGGCGGGTGTCGTTCTCTGCCAGGCAATGTTCCGCTTTTTCGGCAATATAACGCCACTCCATCTCGTAGCAATATGCCGCCACTTCAGCAACAAAGGAACGGCAGTAGGGACTGACAGCATTCCGCTTGAAAGCATCCTCAAACACAGGATTCACTTCGGTAACCTTCTTCAATCCTTCCATGGTATAATACAGCGAATATTCCTCCGAAGCGGACAATATCGCCGTGAAGAGACTTGAAATACGTGTAATGTCCTTCACCAAAGCGCGCAAAGTGCTGGCATTTTCCTGGATGGGATACAATTGCCACGTCTCCAACCTCAACGCAAAAGAGGCCAAGGCGTAATCAAGCACTCGGATTGCAATGGTTCTCGCCAAATCCAGGCAGTCCCGACACAGGTATTCATCCTTGGAGTCAATGGCGGAGAGTTTTTTCAGCACATCAGTTGCATTATGCAGCAAAGGAGAAAGCATCTTGACAGTATGGCGGTGATATTCCTGCCGTTCCTCGTCAAGTTCGCCAAGGCTCCAGCAATAGGAGCCTCTGTTCAGAAGTTGGAAATACATGGCGGGATACACCTCGCGGATGGGTTCTCCTGCCATCGGGCCAGCTTCTCCCCAAAGTGCCGCATTGATAAGGGGCAAGGCCGACAGCCAAATCGCCTCCATCTTCCTAGCGCTTGCTTTGGGGTATCTGTTTGCGCAGAATACAGGAATGAAGTCCTCAATGTCAATAGCCTTTCTTGTCCATGCCAGATGGCTGAAATACTCCAGTTTCAAGGTATCCGAATGGGATGTTTCAGGCCAGAATACCATCCCCTTGCACATTGGATCAGAGGCGGCAACAGGGAAACGCCTGGCAATGTTGTCATAATCTCCGCGTATTTCGCTTGAGGCCTCGTATGCGTGGAAGATGCCATATATCCATGGAAACTTTCCAACGATGTCCCAATTCAGGAAGTTGTTGTCCTCCCTGTAGATGTCCGAGGTATAATCCAGCAGAAGCGTGTTGTCAGGATTCAGCCCATTCACAAAATCCCGTATTTCTTTCCTGTTCCATGTGGTGATAAAATCCCATGTGGAAAAAAGGAGAGGCGCATTTGGATAATGCCGACGCAATTGCTCCTCAATTTTGCCGAACACATATTTCTTGTAATAATGGTTTCTGCGATGTTCTGGAAAACAGTGCCGTTCCGCAAGTCCTATGGTATGGAAAAGTTCGGAAGTGCCGTATTCTTTCAACTGCACCTCGCTCAATTTCCAATAGTTCTCCATGTTCTGCGGCTTGTCCACATCCCAGACTCGTCCTTCGGGGCGGCCCTTATAACGCACCTGCTCTGGAATGAAGCCTGGCTTGACTTTGTCAAGGAATTCTGGCGGAGTGAAACTGTACCAGTGCGTCAAGGTGCCACAGTCCGTGGGCAGCATCAGGCCACGGGATTTGGCGTAGGAATAGACTTTTTCAAGCATCTTGCCCTGGAACTCCAGTTTCCAGAAAGGTGTCCTATCCAAATGGCTGTTTCTCTGCCATTCAGGTGCCTTTTCTCCGAACTTGGGATATTTGACCACATCGGGGAATGCCCTCTGGAACAAGTCCTCAACGCCAGTACGGATGCATACCAGATTGAGGCGCTTCTTCAAAGCCCAGTCAATCTCATGCCTCCAGTCATCAAAACTCCAGTGCTCTGCCTGGAAACGGTGCAAACCACGATGCGCGAAATAACGTATGCCCCGATAATTGAATGAAGGCGTCTCATAAACGTCGTATCCCGTCAATCCAATCGTTTTTTTGCGAGGAATGCGGTCACCATCCCAGAAATAGCGGCAGCCATTCCTTTCAAAGAAATCGTACACTGCATAGAAATAAGCGCGGACACTACCTGCCATGATAAGCAGCCCATTTTGCGAGCCCTGCTGGAATGAATACAGGCGATACTCATCCATTCCCTTTCGCAGCGACAGTTCTGGCAAAACGCCAGAAAGCATCATGCGA
>JAFSTJ010000235.1 GCA_017450525.1 Victivallales bacterium
AACATGGAGAAGCAACTGGTGGTGGAGAATTATCTTGTCAAGGGTGATCCCTCCATGAAGACGGAGTTCATGCCGCCAGCCCAGCCTGGCATGAACTGCGAATACAACGCAGGCCAGTCAATACATGCGGTATACAGGCCGTATATATTCCTAGGTGACAGGGAGAAGGCCGTATTTGGCTTGGGAATGAAGCTATACAGTCTTAGTAAAGAAGGTCATGTGCTCTACAAGATAGGCAAGGATATTTCCATTAAAGTAAGTTCCAACGTGCATACTGGTGGCCTTGTTGTTTCCGTGCTTCACAAGAAGCAGGAATTGAAAAACATCCGCCTTCCCCAGGAAATACTGCCATGTTGCCTGACTTTTGCAACTAATGGCAAAAGCTATTTCATAAACGCCCTGGGCATCAACAACGAGAAACTTGCATTTGCCACAGGGGCCCTGCCAGAGACTGTCAACATAAAAGTTGATATGAATGTTGACTTTGTGGGATGCTACGCAGTTGCCGGGGATTTCTTTACTGCAATCATGATGCAAGGTCAGAAAAAAGCCAAGTTAAAATAAAGCCATGCAAAATGAAGGAAACATCATAAAGGGAGTGGAGATATTCGAAACCGTTTTCGGCGGCGACGGAGTGGCGCGCCTGCCAGACGGCGAGATTCTGTTTGTGCCGTTCTCTGCGCCTGGAGATATCGCCACGGTGGAAATCACCGAAGTCAAAAAATCATTCTGCCGAGGCGTGATACGCTCACTTGAGACGGCATCGCCCCTGCGTGACAAGCCAATATGCCCATATTACGGGCGCTGCGGTGGTTGCGCTTACCAGCATCTTACCCACGAAGCAGAATGCCAGCAGAAGAGCGCACAATTCAAGACCGTTATGCAGCGCATAGGCAAATTGCAGGATTTTCCAGAGCCAGAGGCAATGCAGGCATCCTCCACTCGCTATGGCTACAGGAACAAGTTGCGTCTGGAGCCATTCCAGGGCACAGCTGGATTAAGCTATGGCTTCTGCGAAAGGGACAATGCAACTTTCTTCCCATTGAAACAATGCCCTCTGGCAATGGACAGCATCAACAAGCGACTTCCAGCAGAAATCCAAAAGGCAAAAGCTGTGAAATACCCCAGGGGGAGGCATCCCTACACCCTCACATTAAGGACAGATTCACGCGGCGAGACAGCCTCCTATCTTGGACGCGCCTCCTCGAAACTCAAGTGGTTCAGGGAAAAATTGCTAGGTAATGAGGTCAGCGTGCCAGTAGGCAGTTTCTGGCAAGTCAATCCAGCCACGGCGGACATGCTTTTCTCCACGCTTAAAAACTGGCTTCTTGAGTATGAAAACCGTTCGCTCATAGATGCATACGCAGGCGTGGGCACATTTTCGCTGGCCATGGGAAGCGCTTTCCAGTATCGCGCCGTAATTGAAAACGACGAGCAGGCAATCGCAGCCTCTAAATACAACCACGAGCAACTTGGACTGAAGGCGCGCTTCTGCACAGGAAATACAGAGGCGCTGCTTGGAAACTGCCTTGCCAACGTGAAATGCTCAGAGACCACGGTCATACTGGACCCGCCACGCACGGGATGCATGCCTAAGGTGCTGACATCGCTGCTGGACTTCAAGCCTTCCATCGTGGCGTACATTTCCTGCAACCCCACTACCCTTGCCCGCGACCTGAACACTCTTTGTGCCAATGGCGCATACGTGCCAGTCAAGGCGGCAACCTTCAACATGTTTCCAGCCACAGCCCATTTTGAATCAGCTGTGCTTCTTAAAAAATCATAACATCAGGAGAAAAAATGCAAAACAGCAAAATCACCCCAAAAGCGGCATTTGTAGGCTTCGGTGAAGTCAATACACCTCCGGAATTCATTGCGCCACGCTGCAAAGTCGCAGCAGACGAACTGGCGAAAAGAGGCATAACGGTAATGCAGGCTCCAATCGTCAATGACGACCCAGCGGGCAATCTTGCCGCCGCCGCAACTGCCGCATTGAGCAAGATGGACTTCGATGTGCTGGTGCTGTGCGTGGCAGGATGGATACCCACATGGGCGGTCATCCGCACAATCGAGCCTTTCAAGCACAAGCCAATGCTGTTGTGGGGATTGAGCGGATGGTATGAAAATGGCCATTTTGTCACTACCGCGGACCAGGCAGGCACAACTGCGCTGCGCCTGCCCCTCCAGCAAATGGGATACAACTTCAAGTACCTAGTGAACATGAAGGGCAGCGAACCACGCTATGACGAAGCGGCGGACTTCATCTTCGCGGCGGCAGCCTCCGCAAATCTGCAGAACGCAGTTGCGGGAATGTGCGGCTACAGGGACATGAGACTATACGGCACACTCTATGAAGGCACCTCGCTGAAGGCTGTCATCGGTCCCGAAATCGAGCATTTCGACCTGTATGAATTGCAGGAACTCTCCGATGCGCTAAGCGTGGACGAAGTTGAGGAGAAATGCGACTACATCAAGGCGAACTGGGAATTCACGCGCCAGCCTCAGCCTGGCACAGTAGAGGCCTCAGTCAGGCTGGCACTTGCCATGAGGGACAAAATCAATGACAGGAAATACCAGGCATTCTCATTCTGCGATGTGGACGGCGTTAAGAAACTGCTTAAGTTCGCCCCC
>JAFSTJ010000236.1 GCA_017450525.1 Victivallales bacterium
CTATGTGCCTGCGCATCCAGCCGTGCTTTTCGGTCACCACTTCGCATCCATTGCAGGCGCTGGCCCTATCGTGGGACCAATCCTGGCTGCACTTACAGGTTGGCTGCCAGCAACCCTGTGGATTCTGCTGGGTTGTGTCTTTATCGGCGCCATGCACGATTTCTCCGCAATGTTCCTGTCCGTTCGCAACAAGGGACGCTCCATTGCCTACGCAATTGAAAAGGAAATCGGCTACCTTGGACGTCATGTGTTCCTAATATTCTGCTTCTTTGCGCTTATTCTGGTTACTGCCGTATTCACCTTGAATGTGGCCGATGGCTTCCTGGCAAATCCTGCCGTGGCGACCTCGTCGCTGCTGTTCATATTCATGGCGCCAATGTTCGGTATTGCCACAAACAAGAAGGTTCTCTCCCTCACAGAGGCAACGCTGGTGTTCGTGCCATTGCTGTTCTTCTGCGTTTGGCTGGGCACAGTCATACCATTTGACCTGGCTGCAGTTGTCGGCAAAGCATCCACGGCCCGTAACATCTGGATATGTGGATTGTTCTACTATGCGTTCTGCGCATCCATCATCCCAGTATGGGTTCTTCTCCAGCCCCGTGACTACCTGAATTCCTTCCTGCTTTATGCGATGATGATACTTGGTTTGATTGGTGTCATCGCCGCAAAACCCGCCATCACAATGCCTGTGGTAAATGTGCCAAACGGCGCGTTTCCTGGCATCTTCCCGCTTTTGTTCGTCACCATCGCCTGCGGTGCCTGCTCTGGTTTCCATTCACTGGTGGCATCTGGTACTTCCTCAAAGCAGATTGACAATGAAAAGGACATGCAGCCTGTGGCATACGGCGGCATGCTGGTTGAAGGTGTTCTGGCAGTGCTGTCCATTATCAGTGTTGCATATTTGGACATGAACGGTGTTAAGGAATTGCTGACTGGTGCCTCCAAGGTTCCAGCACCTATCGCGTTTGCACAAGGCCTTGCCCACTTCTGCGAAGCTGCAGGCATTAGTTACAAAATCGGCTACAACTTCATCAGCCTGGCAATCTCCGCTTTCATGCTGACCTCGCTTGATACAGCAATGCGCCTGGCACGCTTCGTGTGGCAGGAACTTACCATGCCAAAGGACAATTCTGACGAGCCTCAAGCCAAGGCAAAAACAGAGGCAAAGCCCTCCGCGTTCCGTACTTTCATCGGCAACCGCTGGACCGCAACTGTAATCGTGCTGATTGCTGGCGCATACTTGGCACTCAGCGGCGAAGGCAATGACATGTGGCCTGTTTTCGGCGCATCAAATCAACTTCTTGCCGCGCTAACGCTACTGTCGGTCACGCTTTGGCTCATGCGCAAGAAGCGCCCCGCGCTTTTTGCCATGCTCCCAATGTTCTTTATGCTGGTCATCTCAATATGGGCACTGGTCTGCCTCATCATCCAGAAATGGGGCAATGCCACACTGGTGACCATTTCAATCATGCTTATCGTTCTGGCATTGTTCCTCTTTGTGCTGGCAATATTCAAACTATCAGCCAAAAAGAACTAGAGACGAACTATAGAATTGCGAGGCCGCGTGGAGCAAAATCCACGCGGCCTCATTTTTTTACCACCTATATGGTTAAAAAAGTTAGAAAGTGAACAGTAAGGACCTTGGTTGTCCACGAAAAAACTGTATCATCCAAACACTGGGCTTTTCGCCGCGTTTGCTTGAACAGCACTTTATTGAGCACTGCTTTTGATATAACCATTGTTCTTTAGCAACTGGTACATTGCCTCGGCAAGTTTATCGGCAATTTCTGGTGTCCAGTTCACATCTGTTGCATTGCACGCCTTGCACATAAAAAGCAACTTTATGCTTTCCAGTCGCTTTTCCTGGATGAGTTTTACAATTCTGTCGTGTTTTGCCGCCACGGAGAGATTACTGTATTCAGCATTGCGTCCAGCAGATATCAATGCCAGGTTTCCAAATCCGTCCTTGGGAATGGAACAATTGTATTTTCTGCCCAGTTCTTGAACATATTGTGCATTCCAAAGTTCTTTGTTGCTTGAGTTCGTCACATCAGTCTGTGGGTGGAAATGCTCCACTGAAAAGTTATTTCGCCTAAAGACATAATCCTCGATGGCCTTCCTTTCGACATCCGATAAAAGTTGTTTCCATTCATTCAGCAAATCACTTGATGTTGGATAGCGGACATAGTCCCACAGGCAATATTCAAGGCGAGTAAAAACCTGAAGAAGATTCTGACCATAATACCAGTTTTTCATTTCACCAAGCTTGCAATACTCATTTTCGTCCTTGTCCCAAGCCTGCAATGTTTTCAAATCCAATGCAATTTCCCCCTTGCTGCATTTTTTATATATCTCCAGAATCCACTTCTGCTCATTGTAGCCGCTGACAAAAAGCATTGACTGGTACTGAATAATCTTGCGCATGTTATCTGGGA
>JAFSTJ010000237.1 GCA_017450525.1 Victivallales bacterium
AGCAGATTACCTTGCGACGCACATTTGCAGTCGGTGCATTCGTGCATGAAAGTTCTGGCACCACGCAAGACCAGGCTGCATTGAAGGTGAAGGATGCGATTGCGGACAGTTTGCGCGAGAAGTTTGGAGCACGCCCGAATGTGGACAAGGAAGACCCTGATGTGCGTGTGTTCGTGTATATGACCCGTGGCAAGGCTACGCTGTATCTTGACTTGTCTGGCGCTCCCTTGTTTAAGCGTGGCTACCGTGTCACAGGTGGCGAGGCACCCTTGAAGGAGACGCTGGCCTCCGCAGTGCTGCGTCTTTCTGGCTGGGATAGGAAAACGCCGTTGGTGGACCCCATGTGCGGTTCAGGCACGCTAGTGATCGAGGCGGCAATGTGGGCAGCTGGCATTGCGCCAGGCCTGCGCAGAAGTATGTTCGGTTTCCAGAGGTGGGGTGATTTCAATGATGAAAAGGCGGCAGTGCTGGAGGACATAAAGGGGCAATTGCGTGCCGAGGGCAGGGGGCAACTCCCCAGGGTGACTGGCTTTGACATTGACAGCACCGCACTTGAGCATGCTCAGGAGAATGCACGTTCTGCAGGACTCAGGCTTGCTTTCAGGAGAATGCCACTTCGCGAATTGCAGTCGGACGGTACCAGGCGCTTTGTGGTAACGAACCCGCCATACGGAGTCAGGCTGGATGCGGACAACCAGATATACCAGGAACTGCGCTCCGCTGTGATGAGGTTGCATGGCTGGAGGTTTTGCATGCTTACTGGCAATCCTCGGCTGGTGCGCAGCATACCCAAGAAGCCTGAGGCTGAATATCCGTTGAAGAATGGCGGCATTGATTGCCATCTTGTTGTTTATGAATGTTAGTGATTGCTTTAATTAACATATAAAGAAAAGGAAATTGTTATGACGGAATTGGAGAATGAACTGTTGGCATTGCAGGCTGAAGTGCAGACTGCGGTGGGCGCGGTAAAGGACGAGGCAGGACTTGAAGAATGCAGGGCGAAATATCTTGGCCGCAAGGGCTTGCTGCCTGCGATGATGTCCAAGTTGGGAAGTGTTCCGAAAGAGGACAAGCCTGCAGTGGGCAAGACGGTGAACGCCGTGAAGCAGCAGATACAGGCGTACCTTGACGAATGTGCCTCCAGGATACACCAGGCGGCGGAAGAAAAGGCGGCGCTGGACATTTCACTCCCAGCGCGCAGGCACCACATTGGCCACAGGCACCCCATCAGCCTGGTGATGGACAGCGCGGTCACGATTTTCCGCAGAATGGGCTTTACCGTGGCGGATGGTCCAGACCTGGAGAATGTTTGGGACAACTTCGACGCGTTGAATGCGCCGCAGGACCATCCTTCCCGCACACCTGAGGACACATTCTACTTTGACTTGGACAAGCGTGACTGGCTGGATCCCGAGACCATGATACTGCGTACCCAGACTTCCGACGTGCAGATTCGCACTATGAAGGCCCACAAGCCGCCAGTGCGCATCGTGTGCCCTGGACGCTGCTACCGCAGGGACACGCCAGATGCCACACACGGGATGAGTTTCCACCAGATCGAAGGACTTTATGTTGATGAAAATGTGTCGCTGGCGGACTTGAAGGGCACCTTGGCAGAGTTCTCCCGCCAGATGTTCGGCGAAAAGACCAAGATACGTTTCCGTCCCCATTTCTTCCCCTTCACTGAACCAAGCGTGGAGTGCGATGCGTCCTGCATCGTCTGCGGCGGCGCGGGATGCCGTGTCTGCAAGGGTTCTGGCTGGATTGAGATTGCTGGCGCGGGGCTGGTGAATCCCGCGGTGTTCGCCAATGTTGGCTATGATGTGGACAAGGTGAGCGGCTTTGCATTCGGCTTTGGTCTGGAGCGCATTGCCATGATACGCTATGGTATCAACGACCTCCGTCTGTTGTACGACAACGACGTGCGTTTCCTGCATCAGTTCTGACGCTGATGTTCCGTCCCTGCTTTCACATAGTGCTGGTTGCGCCAGAGATTCCGCAGAACACGGGCACCATAGGGCGCCTGTGCGTATGCACTGATGCGCAATTGCATTTGGTGAAGCCGCTAGGCTTCAGTCTGGACGAGGCGCACTTGAAGCGGGCGGGGCTTGACTACTGGCCATATCTTCACTGGAGCGTGTATGAGGATTGGCAGGATTTCCTGGAGAAGAACAACCATCCTCAAAATATGCGCTTCTGCAGTTCAAAGACAAGCCGCAGCCTGTATGACTGCAAGTTGCAGATTGGGGATTATCTGGTGTTCGGCAATGAAGGGCATGGTCTGCCGCCTGATTTCTACAGCAAGTACAGCGATTCACTTTGGACATTGCCCATGCCAGGCGAACACAAGCGCTGCCATAACCTGGCAAACGCCGCGTCCATTGCGTTATACGAGGGGCTGAGGCAGAATGGTTTCCAGTGGGAACGCTGAATATATGATCCACAGATTAACGCAGATTAACACAGAAGGATTTTTAGGATGAAGCGTTTTAAGATAGGCGTCATGCTAGAATCTTTGCGCATGCCTGTGAAGGATGCAGTGCGCAAGGTCAGCGAGATGGGTGCTAATGGCCTGCAGGTGTATGTGGTCAATGGTGATATGACACCA
>JAFSTJ010000238.1 GCA_017450525.1 Victivallales bacterium
ACCACACCATTTATACCAGGGCCTATTTGACTAGAAGAATTGCCGAGTTATTTTATTGAGACACTAGTGAAGAATTAGTTTCAATCGGAATCCATGGTAAGACTCCAAGGCATTTGCCTGGTTAAAAAACAAGATGAACAAAACCTTGTTGAAGATCCTTTGTATTCTCGGGGTGCTCCTGTTGGGAGGGACGCAGACTCTTGGGGTTGATTTGTCCAAGGACAGTCGTGCACTTTTCTGCATTGCCATTCCAGATCAAATGACCGTTTTGGAGCAGATTGCCAAGGATGACCTGGTGGAAATTCTGGGAAAGATAACAGGGGCAGAGTTCAAGGTGGTTCCTGAACAGTTTGCGGAAGGACCAGCCATTTATGTCGGGAACACCAAATATGCCGCAGAGCAGGGCGTGAATCGAGATAATCTCAAGGATGAAGAGTGGATTATTCGCTCTGCAGGGGATAATCTCATTTTGATAGGGGGAGGTTTGGCTGGGAGTTACTATGCGGTCCAGGCATTGCTCCGCAAAGCGGGATATTATATGCTCACCTTAGATCAGGAGGTAATCCCCTCAAAACCGACATTGACAATTGAGAAGCCTGATGAACAGCGTTTACCCTCTTTTGCGGGGCGCTGTCTTTACAGCGGCTTCATTGAATCCGCCTTTTGGGAAGGCATCTCCTATGAACAGGCACGGGCATTCAATCTTTGGCTGCTGCGCAATCTTCTGAATGGGTCAGGAGAGAATGCATCCAGAATAAGGCCGTATTATATCGGCAAGGCCTTTAACATATTGCAATTTCCTGTCTTCCACTCGTTGCTGACCTATGTCCCGCCAGAAAAGTACTTTGACACCCATCCTGAATACTATGCGATGAATGAAGCAGGACAACGAGTAAAGCCGAAATCCATTGGGATAGGAAGCTGTCTGTGCATGTCCAATCCCGAGGTGGTTACGGTCGTCATTCAGAATATGTTGGCGATGATGCGGGAGGACCGTGAACTCCTGCTACCTGAACACCGTCCCTCTATTTATGATTTGTCGTTACTGGATGATTTTGGCTATATTTGCCGTTGTCCGACTTGTCAGGAGACCATTAATAGACATGGCGGGGAGAAGCAAGGGGGCAATACCTCCCTGATGCTTCTGTTCTCCAATCAAGTTGCAGGTGCAGTTGCAAAGGAATTCCCTGAAATGACTTTGCGGGTTTTCGCCTACTCCTGCTGTCGTGAACCAAGCAAAACAGTCAAGCCCGCACCAAACATTTTGGTTCAGTATTGTGACCTCTTTTCACAAGGGGATGCATACCGTCCTCTGACTTCTCCCTTTAATCGTATGCCTTATGACAAATTCATGGGATGGGTGAAGACAGGTGCGCATCTGATGGTTTGGGACTATTGGAACTTGACGTCTGGCGTTCATCGCCCCGAGACGGTTTTGGATACCATCCAGCCTGATTTTCGTTTGTTCAGGGATAATGGTGTGCAAAGTCTGTTTATTGAAACTGACCTGGATAGTTTGTGTCCTCAGGCATTCTTTGATTTGCAACTCTTCATTGGTGCACAGTTGATGATAGACTTGGAACAGGATGTGGATGAATTGATCAGGATTTTCCTGGATGGATATTATGGCTCCGCTGCTCCCGTTATGCGGGAATATCTCCAGGCACTTAGGGAAGGAGTGAAGAATCATCCGACTTTACAGATTTCAATTCGCATCGAACGCTGGCAGTATATGACCTCTGAGTTTGTCGTGCGTTGGTATCAGCGTTTGACGGCAGCAGAACAGGCGTTGCCCGAGGGAACACCTTATCGCATTCGCGTTCAAGGAGACAAACTGTCATTGATGTGGGCGGTGTGCGCATCCGCTCCTTCTTATCGACAGGCGTTTGAGGATGTTGGATTGACGATGGACTCGCTTGACAGGGAATGTTTTGAATTGTCGAAACGATACTTGCATCGGTTTGGCTTCCGCAACACCAAACGTCGTTTTGATGCCAAACTGGAAGAGGAATGGGAAAAGGTTTCCTTGCGCATTCCAGTGCCAGAACTATTTCAGGGGGTGCCTGAAGATCGTCTGCGCATTTTGGGTTATCCACTTTATCGCAAGGTGCGAAGTCACGGCACCGACGTCGTTGTCGATCCAACGGCGACCTGTGGCAAAGCACTGAGATCAGCGCATCCTTTGGTGGAGCATCATGGGCCTGGCAAGATCTTCGTTGATTCAAATGAATATTGCGCCACCGCTTTCTATCTTGCCAATATCGGTTCGCCAGGTCAGGTGGAACTGAAACTCACCAGTGTCCCTCAGGATGAAGAATATCACTGGTTCCGCATTCCTGACACTTTTGACATGAATTCGCTGGCTTATTTCTGGGGACATGGCTGGGGCATTCAGATGAACATCAGCCATGTCTATGTTCTTGCCGACGGCGTGTCTGACAACAATCGTTGGCAGGGATGGTTCCGTGCCAAGTTCACTGGTCCAGAGTATGTGCCTGACTCTCGGCAGGACAATGCCATTTGGATTGATATAGTGGTGCTTTCCAGACCTGGTGAGACCTTGCTTGAAAAGTATCCAAAATCTGGTCTGGTTAAATGAGGTTTTTGGGGAAGATGCTTAGAGGATTGTATCCAACCTTGTTCTTGATCATGACGCTGACGGTCACTGCGGAACAACTGCTTTTCGCTCCCAAATCCATGGATGACTGGGCAGGGGCGGTTCGCAAAACAACCTGTGCCAATGGTGTGTTTGACACGGGACGAGATCAGTTCGTTCTTATTTCCAAGCAAGTATTTCCCATATCTCCTGGAAAGCGCTACCGTCTTTCTGGCGATTTTCAATTGAAACCATACGCCCCTTTTGGCAACATCTGTTTTGGTCTTGTTTGCGTCAATGCTCAGGGGAAGGAGATTCGCCGTCTCTATATCGGGGAAAGTCCGCTTAACTCACGGGTGGCTCTTGGAAACAAGGATCAGGTGCGTGTTTTCCCCCTGACCTTTCAAGGTAGTGTGCCCTCTGCAAAATTCAATTTTCCTGAAGAAACTGTCGCAGTGAAGGTCATTCTGCATCAGTTCGATGATTATATCGTCGATATGACCTTTTCCAATATCCGTCTTATTGAAGAATGAAATCCATTAAAGATAATCCTTTTTGCCCAGGCTGGAAGTATTTAGCTGAAGATTACAGGGCTTTCGCGGACGGCCCCCTGGCCGTGCGCTTAGACAGGTTTGGCTGCCTGGATGCGGTGCGCCTCCTGGAGGTGGTGGAGTTCCAGGGGCTTTTCTATCCTGAACGCCATGCCACTGATTTTGTCAGTAGAAACGGTTCGTTTCTGGACCGTCCCTTTGGCGGTCCAGCCATTTGGTTTGGCACACGCCTTCAAGATGACGGCTTCCGCTTGTGCGATGCATCCTATCCTGTAATCTATCCGAATGCCTGTGAGGGACGCGGATTCCAGATGGTCCTGCGCCATGATTCATTTTCCGTTAAATTCAAGGTGGTTGCGCATGGGCGTGCCGAGGTCATGATGGATCCAGTGCGTTACCGCCATCAGTCTGGCGAGCAACCGAGCAACCTTAACCAGTGTGCCGCATGGCACGAATCATGGCTTACTGCGGAACAGCGGGGACCTGATTTTTCGCCAGAATGGCCTTTCCCAAACTGCAATGTGCACATAACACGTCGTGATCCAGAATTCCTTGAGGATGAAAATGCCCTGCTGTTTCGCATTGAAAGGGAGTTTAGCGTGGGACAGATTCCGCTTTTTGTGGTGGTGGCCAGTCGTCGCCCGCTCGATTATTGCGTGCGTCAGGAGCGTTGGGTTCTTCAGGAAAAGACCTCAGGTGGATGGGCCTGTCTTGGTTTTGGCTTCGGACATAGCCCTGTTGAGGCTTTGAAGGCGGCCAGGCAGGCGATTGCGTCTCATTCTGCAAGGCTTGCCGCCATCGGCTCAGCCGACCGTTTTCCAAAGGCCTGCAGCGTAAAATTGCCTGGTTTGCCAACCGCCTCTCTTTTTGCGAAGATTTTTCCGCACTACCAGACGGCAGCCGTCATACGGGAGACAGAGGACAAGTTGGCATTTCGGGCTGCGCAGGAAAAATATGGTTTCTTTCCCATGTGGGACCATATCTATCCTCCACGTGACTTTTTGCTTTTCGGAGAACCGAAAAAAGCGGAGAAGGCTTTCCGTTTCCTGCTTGATTATCCGCATGTTGATACATCCATGATGATTCCCATTCAACTGCTGCCTGCCATCAACGAGATGCTGGCGTTCTTGCCTGACTCTAAACTGGTGTCGGATCATATGGATTTTTTGAGGCGCTTTTTCCATTTCACCAGGCAATGGTGCGATGAGGAGACTGGCTTGGTCGCCAATCTGCTCTGCCTGGCGGTTGATTTCCCGTCCCACGCTGGCTTGGATGGCTTATTCTATGAAGCGGGAATGAACAGTATGTGGTACAATGCCTGTCGCGTGCTTGAGAATTTTGCCATGGAAAACGGCGATATGGAATTGGCGCATTCCGCCGGCGAAATTGCCGCTAAGATAGAGGTCAGTTTCCCCAAAGTCTTCTTCGACTCGCAAGAGGGCTTTCTACGCACCGCCATGCGTCAGGACGGCTCCTACCCAAAGCACGAACTTTACCTCTACACCAATACATGGGGGCTTGACTATATTCATGGACTGCATCTATTCCGCAAGTTGTTCAGACCGCTGGCTGATTATCAGGTTCGCAAACTGCACCACCCCATGGGGCACATTTTCATGCCGATTGAGAATGGAATCTCTGGTCGAAGTAGCGTTTCAGAACACATGAACCAGCATCTTGGACATGAGTGTCTCTGCGCTCGCCTAGGTGGACAAATGGCTGAGGTGCGACATGTGCTTTCGGGGTATCTGGAGTTTTTCGACCGTTACCGCAATGCCGTTGAGACCTTCAACTATGGCTATTGCGCAGGCGACCAGACACAACGTGCCGACTGGCAGACCTTCAGTGCCACTGCCGCCATGCAGGCTTGCATCCACGCATCCACGGGATTGCACTGGCATCGTGGCGGACTCTTTTTCCTGCCGGCTGAAGATTCGGGAACATGCCGATTGCG
>JAFSTJ010000239.1 GCA_017450525.1 Victivallales bacterium
CTGGCTTCAGGTAGCCAGTGAAGAGCATCGTGGACCACAGTGTGGCTGGGTCATTGTCCATGTCTCTGAACACTGTGTTCTCAACAATCGGCAGGGGAATGCTTTGGCCGTCAATAAGGGGCTGGAGGGCATCACGTGCGCCTTCTGCCAGATTGAGCATCAGCATCTTGCGGATGATGTCGTTGCCCGAGGTATTGGCCCAGAAGCAGAGGGGCTGTGGCTCGCCTGCATCAAGGGTTGCGGCAACAAAGTTCACGACGCTGAATGGATTGTAAACTTCTTTGTTGCCGAAGAGATAGCCGTCATACCACTGCTTGACAAGGTCGTGGCAATCAGACAGCTCTGCGGCACGTAGGAGCTTATCCACTTCCGCCTGGGTGAAGCCGAAATGCTCTTCGGACTGGCGTCTAGAGAGTATGGTGTTGACGTATAGATTGTTCAGTCCCGTGAAGAAGCTCTCCTTGGCGATTTTGAGGCATCCTGTGATGACGCCCCATTTCAGGTGTGGGTTGTCCTTGAAGGTACTGGTCATTATTGGGCGTATGAGGTTAATCATCTCGTCAAAGTGGCCATAGAGGAAGGCGTGCTGAAGGGGCACGTCGTACTCGTCCAGCAGGACGACGCATTTTTGCTTATAGTGCTGATGAAGAAACTCGGTGAAAATCAGCAGAATGTCGGGATCATCCAAAACAGGAATCCTTGCGCACATATATTCTCTGAGCGTATTGATTCGTGGATTAACGGTGGCGTCGGTATTGAGGATGATATCTTTGTAATCGTAGATTGCATCCTGGATGCTTTTGGCGATCCCCTGGTGGTTTTTATCAAAGGTATTTGTGCAGGCTCTTGCGAAAGAAATCTTGATAACTGGATATTTGCCCTGATGCTTTTCGCACAGTTCTCTGTTTCGCGAGATGGCCAGACCATCGAAGAGATGTTCATACTGCATGGCGGTCTGAATGTTGAAGAACGCCTGGAGCATGTTCTGGTTGAGGCTTTTTCCGAAGCGGCGCGGCCGCGTGTAGAGAGCGACTTCCCTGTTTTGCTCTCCTATCTCTTGGACAAGCATCGTCTTATCGACATAGTAACTACCTTCTTGGATAAACCTGGGGAAGTCGCTGGATGATGTCTGTATTTGAACGGGGGTACTCATAATCGTTTCCTCCTTGACCTTTTACTTATCTGGAATCATTCAGAAGACAGGGGAGAAGTTTACCGAAATGGATCCACTTGCCGTATATCAGATTTGCAACAATGCAGCCATCCAGCGTTTCGGTCATCCTCTTTGCACAGAAAAACGCCGCGCGGACAGTTATCTGAAATGGAAAATGACTCGAGTTAAAATGCCCATGCCTTTCACAAAACACGGCAAACCACTGGAAAGCCACGACGCACTCAATGGCAGAAGATTGTATTCTACTGGAACAACATGGTATGGTGAGGAAAGCATGCCTGTGCTATGCTCTGTGACTATTCTAGAATGAGTTTTTTCGCACATCACCTGCTGGAGCAGCTCGTCGCACTCGTCGGATGTCAGGCCGCAGTCTCTCCCGCAGAGGATGATCAGGGGGGGGAGGTGGCGTAGAACTCGCGCCAGGAGACCTCGTCCCCTGCACGTACCCTCGCCAGTAGCGATTTCTTTGTCGTGAATGCCATCGAATTGCCTCTGTATTTTGGTGGTTGCGGTCATCGATGTCCTTGTCCCTTCAACTAACCTACTACTGTGTCATTGGAGAATCTTACAGATACGTTGTTTATTTGTTTCCTTGTTGAGCATGGCATGGTTTCCTCACTATGCATGAAGTAACGACGACTTGCGTCGTCGGAAAATCATGAACAACGCCCACATGGACAATTTTAACAACATAACTCTTCAAATGGCTATTTCAAGAGGATTTATCCTATAATAGTAAGCTTGTTCATAAAAATGAATCAATCAGCAAGATGATGTATCATGCAACTTCGCATATTAGGCTGAAAAGTAGAAAGGAAATAATATTGTATTTTGTTTTTACTTTTATATATAATCAAAAAAATGCCTAAAAATATATCTTTTTTCTTGCATTTTGAAAAATAGGAGGTATATTAGTTTTTGTGGAGACAGTTGAAAAACAAGGCAGTTGCTTTATATTAGAGGAGTGTCTTCTAAGGTTTCCTGTCTGGAGTTCAACCTCCACAGGGAGAATGTGAAGATGCGGGAAAAGGATTCATTGTCAAAGGAGTTATTAAGCGACCCGTTTGTTTTTGCGGACGCCTTCAACGGGGCGGTCTTTGGAGGCGAGCAGGTCATCGCTCCTGATGCTCTTTCGGAAATGGACACGACAGTCTTTTTCCGTTCCATGATGGAATCGGGCGGGGAGAAAACGCAGGAGCGAAGGCGGGATGTGCTCAAGATGCTCTCATGCAAGACAGCGGGCACAACAGACTATGTCATCTTGGCCGTTGAGGAGCAGTCATTCGTTGACTACGCCATGCCCCTACGGACCCAGACTTACGATGTTGCCGGCTACAACAAACAGGCCATGGAGATTCGCGCTTTCAACAGACGCGAGAAAAAGGAAGAGGTTGCCAGGCATTTTGTCTCGCAGCTGCTGCCTGGAGACAGGCTGAATCCAATCGTCACACTGGTTCTTTTTCTCTCCGATGCCAAGTGGAATGGTCCCAGGAGCCTTCGTGAGATGATGAAGCCATTTCCAAAGGAGCTTGAGCCGTTCATCAACGACTATAAGCTGAACCTTGTGTGCCCGGAAGAACTGGACATTGAGGACATTCACCGCTTTAAAAGCGATTTGGCGGCAGTGTTGATGGCCGCCAAATATGCACGGGACAATGAACGGCTTGCCAATGTCATCAAAACGGATCCAGTTTTCCAGGACATAACCAATGCCATAACCGAACCACTCATCAGAAAGATTAGCAACTACGATTCTTTAGGTAATATGGAGGACACAACAATGGGGATAAACTTGGCGGAAAAAACAGAAAGGATGTCTGAATTCTTCTATCACCGTGGTGAAAAGGACGGTATTGAGAAGGGACGGCAGGAAGGTCTCCTTGCTGGACGGCAGGAAGGCGAAAAAAACGGCGCAATTATGGGGGCACTTGATGTGATGCTTTCTATGAATCTGCCCAACGATGTCATCTTTCAAAAGATGAGGGAACTATACTCATTGACACAAGAACAGGTTATATCATATATGAATGGAAGATAGATAGCCTTAAGTGAATTGAATGATGGTTGCGTCGCAAGCCATAGCTGGTGCGTTGTTTTTGCCATGGAAC
>JAFSTJ010000004.1 GCA_017450525.1 Victivallales bacterium
CAGGAGTGCGTGAGCATATTGTGCTCACATTCCGCATACTGCCTTTGCTGATGCCGTATTTGCTGTTGATTTGCATTGCCGGCGGCTTTGGCTGCATACTCAATGCCCTGCGGCGTTTTGTGTTTCCCTCGCTTAATCCAGCCCTTTTCAATATTGTCCAGATTGGCGCAGTCCTGCTGATTTCACGCTTTTGGAAGAATGACGAGCCGATTGCATTGTATTGTTTATGCGGCAGCGTGCTGCTGGCTGGCATTGTACAGATGCTGGTGCTCATGTTCCTGTGCCGTCTTCAGGGCTTTGTGTTCCATTTCAGGCTTGATGAGAAGAAACCAGATGTAGTGGACGTGTGCAGGAAGATGCTGCCAGGCTTAATCGGCGCAGGCACGAACCAGATAAACCAATGCATTGACAAGTTTATGGTGGGCGCTCTTGGAACATTGGCTGTTTCCTCCTTGAGTTATAGCCACCATTTGGTGCATCTTCCCGTTGGCATTTTCGGCGTGGCGATTGGGAATGTGTGCCTTACGGAACTTTCCCGTGCAACCAGCCGCCAGGACAATGAGGGCTTGTCCCAGGCTCTGACTTTTTCTTTGCAGAGCGTGCTTTTCCTCAGCATTCCCTGCGCGGTGATTTTCTATTTGTTTGCCGAGCCATGCATACGCCTTCTGTTTTTCAGGGGTGCGTTCAACGATGAGGCTGTTATGGCCTGCACATACGCGCTCAAGTGCTACATACTTGGAATACCAGCGTACTGCATGCATAAAGTCGCCACCACGCCCCATCATGCCAGCGGTGACACGACTACGCCCATGCGAGTGGCCATTGCCTGCGTTATTCTCAACTTTATAATGAACATATCCCTGATTTGGAGCATGAAGCAGGGCGGCCTTGCTCTGTCCACAAGCATTTCCAGCTGGGTGCAGGTCATAGTGCTTCTGTATTTGATTTGCAGGAAGATACCGCAATGGAGGCCTGGCGCGGCGGCACTTTCAGGATTGCTTTGCCTGGGCTTTGCACTTATAGCGGGGTTTGCCTCGCTGAAAATTTGCACCTTTATCGCTCCAGAACAGCATTTCGCAGGTTTCTGGCTGTATTTAATGCAGGTGCTGCTGGGAGGCGGCATCGGGGGGCTGATATATCTGGCGCTGGCTGGCATACCTGCAATAATCGTGAAGAGGAAACGCAGAGGTTGATACATTACGGAGTAACATGAACAAGGACCTATTAACCAAGGAAATTGAGTGGCTTTGCTTCCACGCAGTAGGCGAGGGCATCCTCTCCAAGGAGCAGTGCATTGCCGTGATGGAGGCAATTGAGGAGAACGGCTTGACTGCGGATTTGCAGTTGTTTGTGGACATAGTGGAGGGCAATGATATCTGCCCAGATGTGGCACGGCTCAAGGCAGACGCGGAGAGGGTAAGGCAGGAGGCTCGTATGCTGGGCTTTCCACCCCAGAGCGTGTTTGACGATGCGCCTGCAAGCGCTCCTGTTGCAGAGGAAGTTCCGCAGCCAGCTCAACAGCCTGCGGCTCAGGCACCGCTTCCTCGGCGGCAACCTGTGCGCAAAATGCAGGAGGCGCAGGAGACTTTGGACAGTGGGTATTCCCACAAGGTCTGCGAGGAACCATGGGCGCAAGGCTGGCCAAGACTGGCTGACGCTGACGGTATGGAATGGCCCCAGGCCAGGGAACTTCTGAATGCGTTTCTGAACAAGGCGCGAGAAAATCATTGCAGCGATGTGCACATCTCCGCAGGTGCCCTGCCATTTGTGCGCCGCTACAAGCATGTGTTCCTTCTGCCTGGGCAGGACATTATCAGCGAGGCAGCTTCTGAGGCATTGAACCTGTCAACTCTGGATGAGGAGCAGCTTGCCCATTTCAGGGAAGCCCATGACCTGGACTATGGATACAACATAAGCAGTGACAACAGGTACCGCACCAACATCATGCACCACCGCCAGGGCGTGTCGGGTGCGTATCGCGTAATCGACAACAACATACGCACAATTTCCCAACTTGGATTCGAGATGCCAGAGGTAGTCGAGAAGTTGACCACATACGGGCAGGGCCTCATTCTGGTAACTGGACCTGCGGGTTCTGGTAAATCTTCCACCTTGGCCGCATTGGTGGAGCACCTCAACAAGAGCAGGCAGGACCATATTATCACAGTCGAAGACCCGATTGAACTCGTGTACGAGCCAAAGGGCTGCAACATAACTCAGCGTGAACTGAACAAGCATACAAAGAGTTTCGGCAATGCCTTGAGGGCGGCTTTGCGCGAGGATCCAGATATTATTGTCATAGGTGAAATGCGCGACCTGGAGACCATCGAGATGGCAATTCACGCCTCTGAAACGGGGCATCTTGTGATTGGCACCTTGCATACAAGTAGCGCACCCGACACAATGACGCGACTTCTGGACGTGTTCCCGCCTGAACAGCAAGGGCAGATACGCGGAATGGTGGCGGAAAGCCTCAAGGGCGTGATATGCCAGCAGCTGTTGCCAAACATTGATGGTTCAAACGTGGTGATGGCATACGAGATATTGCTGGGTGTGCTGGCTGTGTCCAATCTTATCCGCGAAGGCAAGACTTACCAGTTGGAATCAACCATCCAGACCAGCAAGCACCTGGGCATGATTTCAATGGAGCAGTGCCATTTCAACCTGTACATGGCTGGCAAGCGCAGTTATGAGCAGACCTTGCCGTTTATCAAGAACAAGGATTTGCTGAGGCAAATGCAGATAAATGAGGCAAGTAATCTGGGGACTGGCAATGGCCGCAGGCAGGCGCCGCCGCCACCGCCACCGCCGTCTGCGCCAGAGGCTGCCTCTGATGATGCTCCAGCCAAGAAGAAGGGCTGGTTTGGTTTTGGAAAGTAGTTCCCATCCTTGCAGGAGAATACATATATGGCTAAACTGAATGATTTATTGAGGAAGATGGTTGAGAGTGGCGGCAGTGATTTGCATCTGTGCTCAACGCTGCCCCCGAAAATACGAGTGCATGGAACATTGACGCCCATCCCCGGCGAGGCTCCAATTTTCCCCGATGAAATGACGGAGATCCTCAAGGAAATCGCGCCGCCCCAGCGCTGGGCGTGGTATGAGGAAAACCTGGACATGGACTATGCACACGAAATCCCTGGCCTGGCGCGTTTCCGCGTGAACTACATGCACAACTTCTTCGGGCCAGGCGCGGTGATGCGCGTGATTCCCACCAAAATCAAGACTATTGACGAGATGCATCTGCCAGAAGTTCTGAAGGAAGTATGCCGCTACAGCAAGGGGCTTGTGCTGGTGACTGGACCCACGGGAAGCGGAAAGTCAACCACGCTGGCTGCCATGATAGACTACATCAACGAGACGCAGTGCAAGCACATCATCACAATTGAGGATCCGCTGGAGTTCGTGCATCCCAACAAGCAGTCTGTGATAGTGCAACGCGAGGTGGGCAACGACACCAATTCGTTCAGCGCGGCGTTGCGTGGCGCAATGCGCGCTGACCCAGACATCATCCTAGTGGGCGAGATGCGCGACCAGGAGACCATTGGCCTGGCGCTGACCTGCGCGTCCATGGGAATGTTGGTCTTTGGTACCTTGCATACCAACAATGCGCCAAAGACCATCGACCGTATCATAGATACGTTCCCTGCCGTGCAGCAACCCCAGATAAGGACAATGCTCGCCCAGTCTTTGAGCGCGGTCATATCGCAGTTGCTATGCAAGACGGCCGATGGAAAGGGCAGGGTGGCTTCCCACGAAATCCTGCTCAACCACGAGGCTCTGCCCGCCACAATCCGCGATGGCGCCATAGCGAACATAAGGAGCATCATCGAGCAGTCCAGCGGAATGGGTATGAAGACCATGGACAATGACTTGATGCGCCTGCAGAAGGAAGGCAGGATAAGTGCAATTGAGGCATATATGAAGGCGACGAACAAGCAGGACTTTGAGAAGTTGCTCAGCAAAGAAGACCTCATGTCCATGCGCGGGTGATACTTGAGTTTATAGTTAAAATGAGAGAAAACAATTAGGAGAAACAAAGATGAAAAAACTGTTTTTTTTAATGATGGTTGTTGTTGTGGCGGTGTTTGGCGCCGAGACCTGGGAAGCGATTGTGCCGCCTAATGCATCGTTCTTTATGTTTGGCAATGAGAAGGTCGTGGAGAAGAATAAGCAGAATAAAATCAACGAGGATAAAAAGGATAAGTTTGATAAGATTGACGAGTTCCTGGGCATAGATGAGGAAAACAGTGAGCACTATGATGCGCTGAAGGAATTGCTTGAAGAGCTTGACAAGTCACCAGCCTTCAAGGAAGGGAATTGTAGGACATTCAGGTTGTGTGATAACTTCGAGGCCAAGAAGAATGTGGCCCTGGCAGTTGAATTCAAAGAGGCAATACCCTTTGATGACCTGAAGGTGATTCCTGATGCCAAGCTCACAATCACAGTGGATAAGATTGCTGGAAAGGATGCCTTGTCTCTTGAAACACAGGGGGAAAAGAAGGCCCGTTTCGCACTTATAATGGCGGATGGCGGCAAGACCATGCTGCTGACTGGTTGGGACAACGCCGCAGCCATGGCCACGCGCATTGGTAAGGCAGCGAAATATACTGCTGAAATGAAGAATCTTGTCGGCGCATATAAAGGGGATTTCTGTGTTTGCATGGCGCTGACGCCCAAAATGAAGCAGAGGCTCAATGAGAAGGCCATGGGACAGATGTCTGTGGAGCCTGTGCAGGCAATGTTGCTGATGAAACTTGCGGAAATGAACGGCATTTTGATGGATTCCACTATTATGCAGGAAGGCATGACCATAAGACTGGGGCTTGTCAGCTCAAGTACTCAGGCTGCAACAGCCGTGAAGGAACAGCTTTTTGATGGCATGGTGATGCCAATGGCGCAAAACCTGGCCGATGGCGTTGCCCCTGGCAAAATCAAAACATCAAGCATGCTTAAAAGCAGTGTAAGTGGCAAAATTGCATTCTTGAACATTAGCTTGACGAAATCGGAAATTGACTTGTTCAAAGGCGTTATTGAGTAAGTTTTTGCCAGCATTGCTCAATGTTAAGCTGGCTTCATGATGCGCGGCTAAATGACCGTGCAATGATAAACAGTTCAACATAACTGGATTTTTGAGGAAAATAGGTTATAGTGCGCAAGTTTTGGGAGATTTGCAAACACTATTACTAAGGAAAATGATCAGTTCGGACAAGATAATTAAGACCGTTGCCATGGTCCAGAAGGAAAATCTGGATGTGAGGACGGTCACCATGGGTATAAACCTCATGGATTGCCGTGACACCGATGCGGACATGATGTGCGCAAAGGTGGTGGACAAGATTGAGCGCAAGGCAGGCCAGCTGGTGGATGTGTGCGACGCCATGGTCACCAAGTACGGCATTCCCATTGTGAACAAGCGCATTGCCGTAAGCCCTGCGGCGGATGTGGCCGCTGGGCATTCAATGTCAGGCTACATTGCATTGGCCAAGGCATTGGACCAAGCTGCGCGTTCCATTGGCGTGGACTTTATCGGCGGCTACAGCGCACAGGTGCAGAAAGGCGCAAGCCAGGCGGATGAAATGCTGATGGAATCGCTGCCAGAGGCGATGAACTGCACAAGCAAGGTATGCAGTTCCATCAATGTTGGAACAAGCCGTGCGGGAATCAACATGGAGGCCGTCGGGCGTCTTGGGCATATACTTCTTGACATGTCCAGGCGTAGCAAGGACAAGGATGGCTTCGATTGCGCGAAACTTGTGATTTTCACAAACCAGCCTGAGGACAATCCGTTCATGGCAGGCGCATATCATGGCCATGGCGAACCCGAAACTGTGATAAATGTAGGCGTTTCTGGGCCAGGTGTGGTGAAACGCGCATTGGAACGCAAAATTGAGGAAAACGGCGCTGACAATTTGGGGCTGGACGATTTGGCCGAGGTTATAAAGCAGACAGCCTGCCGCGTGACGCGCTGCGGTGAACTCATTGGCAGGGAAGTGGCAAAACGCCTGGATACGCGCTTCGGCATCGTGGATTTGTCATTGGCGCCCACGCCGACTGTTGGGGACAGTATTGGCGAGATACTGGAAATCCTGGGAATGGACGCCATTGGCGCACCAGGATCCACGGCATGCATTGCCATGCTTAATGACGCAGTGAAGAAGGGCGGGGCTTTCGCGTCACAGTCCGTGGGCGGCTTGTCTGGCGCGTTCATCCCTGTATGTGAGGATTCAGCGTTGGCGGCAGCCGCCACACGTGGCGAACTGCGCTTGGAGAAACTGGAGGCAATGACTTGTGTCTGCTCTGTCGGGTTGGACATGATTGCAATACCTGGCGACACACCAGCGGAGACCATATCCGCCATGATTGCCGATGAGATGGCTATTGGCATGATAAACAAGAAGACCACTGCCGTGAGATTCATACCCGTGCCTGGCAAGAAGGCGGGGGACAAGGTGTCCTTCGGCGGTTTGTTTGGCGCTGGCACTATAATGGAAGTGCCCAACATGGGCAAATCCGCTCGTTTCATCAATTTCGGCGGGCATATTCCAGCCCCGATACATAGTTTGAACAATTGAAGTTTTGCGATTGAAAATGGCTAAGGACAGAATAGCGATTTTTGGTGATGTGCATGCGAATCTGGAGGCCTTCACGGTTGCTCTGGATATAATGAAGAGCGAGGGTGTCACCCACTATGTCTGCATAGGAGACATAGTAGGCTACAACGCCAATCCCAAAGAATGTCTAGACATGCTGTACGACTTGCAGCCCATAGCCGTTGTCAGGGGCAACCATGACGAGTATATCGGCACGGAGCAGGAACTTATAGGCTTCAATCCACAGGCCGCCTCGGCAGTGCAGTGGACACGCAAACAGCTGAAGGACGATGACCGCAAATGGCTGTCCCAACTGAAATACGAGACCACTGTCAGGCGCATGGGCACTGGAATGCCGCCATTCAGGATTGTCCACGGCACATTGGATACACCGCAGGCATGGGGCTATATCATGAACCGCCTTGCCGCAGCGAATTCCATGCAGTACCAGACGCCGAACGCGCTATGCTTCTGCGGGCATACCCACATTCCCATGTTCTTCGTAATGGAAGATAGCAATGTGGAGGGCTTTTTCTATCCTGAAAACGAGCCTGTTGCCATAAAGCCCAATATGAAATATCTATTCAATGTAGGCAGTATTGGTCAGCCCAGGGACGGAGACCCCAGAGGCGGCTTTGCAATCTACACTCCCGAGGATGCAGTGGTCCAGCTGTATCGCTTCAACTACGACATTGCCACCACGCAGCAGAAGATACGTGCGGCTGGCTTGCCTGAGCGCCTGGCCGAGCGCCTGGAGTACGGGAGATAGTCATTTTTGATGAGGCGGATTCTCATAATCAAGCCCAGCAGCATTGGGGATGTGATTCACACTTTTCCCTGTGTTGCGCTCATGCGCAAGGCTTTTGGAAATAATTTGCGCATAAGTTGGGTTGTGAATGAATCCTTGCGTGGCGTGGTGGAGTTGTGCCCTGGTGTTGACAGGATAGTGCCTTTCCCACGCGCTAAAATGTGGAATGTCTCATGCATTAGGGCGTTTCTCAAGGAGCTTCGCAGTGATGAATACGATGTGGCGCTGGACTACCAGGGCTTGTTGAAAAGCGGGCTCATTGCATATTTCAGCCGTGCCAAGTTGCGCGTGGGGTTCGCGCATTCCAGAGAAGGCTCTCCTTTCTTCTACAACAAGAAAGTGCATGTTATGGATTTGCATACCCATGCGGTTGACAAGAATGTGCAGTTGACAAGAGAGGCATTTGGCATTGGCGAGGACATAAGCATTGACGATGTTCCTGTGTCCATAAAGTGCAAGCCTCGTTGCGGCAAAGTGGTGGCGGTGTGCTTCTCTTCGCGTTGGGAAAGCAAGAATTGGCCCTTGTCGTTCTTTGCCGATGTGCTGCGTGACGTGGCTGGGCAGAAGAAGGATGCCCGTTTTCTGCTCATTGGCTCGAAGAATGACGAGGCTCAA
>JAFSTJ010000240.1 GCA_017450525.1 Victivallales bacterium
AGAATGTGCCGTATGTGCAACTCCAGCAGGAAAGTTCATGGGTTTCTCCCACGCCGCTCTTCTTGTTGCGGCAGACATTCAGGCCAAACTCGCCATTTTCTGGAATCTCCTGGTTTTTCAATGGGATGGCAGCCTCCATCGTGTAGCCAGCCTCGCCACGTATAACCTTGACCTCAATTTCTGATTCATAGCTGACGTCCAGCTTGCGGTCTCCTCCCACATAGTCCTGCACAGTGCCCAGTACATTCACAGTGGCATTGAAGATTTTCTTTGCCTTCCTGTCGCCTGGTTTGATGAAAAACTCAATTGAATCGTCAGTGAACACACTTGAATCGTGTACCGTGGAATTGCACTTCTGGTTCTTGGCGTGTGGGTCTGCGGCATCCACGGCAAAGAACAATTTGTCTTTTGTGACTGCGACTTTCAGTTTTGTGCCATAGTTCGCTGGCAGTGGTGAATCATTTCTTTGGAATGAGTATGTCTCCAGTCCCTTCCAGAAATCATCATCCAGTTTGCCGTCAATGACAGGTTCCGTGTCCTTGTCGAAGAGAACCAAGTCCTTACAGTGGTTGAGTTCCTCGGCGTATGCGTTTGCATTTTCAGTAAATGCCTTAAGGTATCCCATGTATATCCAGTCCAGACGTTTTGCATATACGCTGCCTTCGGGGGCAAGTTTCTTTGCTTCGGCGAAGCAGTCATTAAGTGTCTTCACTATGTTTGCAGGATAGATTTCCTCGTAAAGTTCCTTTCCTGTGAACTTCGAATAGGTGCTGTCCCCTGATTTCTTGACTGTCATCTTCTCCCAGGCATTCTGCTGTGTCTCGCAGAAGCGCTTCATTGGGACGGCGGCTGGTCCCCAGAAATACTTGTAGTACAGTTCCAGTTCCGCATCCACATCCATCTTTTCGCCAGCCATCGCCTTCATGGCGAAGTACAGGTTAAGATGTGTCTGGGGCAGGTCGTATGTCATGCCATGGCTTAAGTTCTTTGGCAAATAGGGCAGGCCCCTGCGTGAATTGTTCAACTCCAGGAAGGAGGACTTGATGCGAGGATAGCGTGCGTGCCATTCGTACATGATGTGGGGCATTGCGTAGGGTGCGCTGTCGTATGGCATGAGATAATGCCATACCTGCAATTCCTTCACCTTGCTGCTCCATGACTTGACTATGTCATCACACTGCTTCTTGTAGAACTCGCATCCCTGGTGGATGATGTAGGGATTCACGCAGATCTGGACGCTGACGTTGTCAGGCAAATCAAAATCTGGTGGATAGTAGTAGCCCTCGTAGGCAAGTGCTGAAACGACTTTGTCAGGGTATTTGACCTTTGCCCATTCGGCGAATTTCTTTATGAAGGTCCACACCAGAGGAGTCATTGTTCCACGCCCCGCATTCTTTTTGATCATCGCCTGGCAGTTTTTGCAGTAGCAGGGCTGTGTGGTGTAGTTGTCATCTGGCACCATGTGTATGTGCAATGCGTCTGGGCGGTTTGTCTTCCACAGCGCACCTTCTGGTTTGTTCTCGTACACTGCGTCAACGAAGTCACAGTAGGCCTTCAATGTGGCTGGGTTCGTGAAGCAATACTGAGGATAGCGCTCCCATTTCACATTCCCGTTTTTGTCAGTAGATTTGATGATGCCTTTGTTGCGTGTCTTGCCGTCCGCCTCCAAGGCGAAAATCTCGTCTTGGTCCTTGGCGAAGAAACCCAATTCCTGCATGGAGTGGCTGCCTTGAAGGTTTTTCTTGCCGAATGCCCTCAAGTGGCGGCAATATTCAATGGAATCATTGGTGGTGAAGTCCAGGAACACGTATGGCCAAAGTCTGCGGCAATACAGTGGCGGCGTGACTTCAATGGGAAGGCCAGTCACGGTGACTTTGTCCAACTTGGCGTAGCATTCGCCGAATGTGCCTGGCGTGTACCAGCGCACGCCGAGGAACCTTTCGATGAAGGAGTAAGTTCCCCAAAGCAGTCCGAATATGCCATCTCTTGTCAGGATAGGATCAACGTCACAGTCCGCGCCCATGATTGAGATGTCGCCGCCAGGCAGTTCGGTTATACGGTATGTCTCGTCATCAACATATTTTTCCGCATTGTAGATGTCCTTTTGCGGCAGTTCTCCGTGCGCACCGATGTAGATGGCTTTCTTGCCAGAAGGCTTTGCCGTGGCGATTTGCATTTCAACGCCAGCGACTTCCTTCATGTATTTCTGGATGTGCTTAGCGCAATAGACTGTGGTCTTGGGCGCCTTATTCTTGGTCACGAGCACATAATCGCTCTTTCCACCATTGGCTATCTCCAGCGCGAATGCGCTCATGCACAGCACAAGAACTGCCAGCAAAAGTTTTTTCCCCATTGTGTATTCTCCTTAATTCTTGGCTGCGGTTGTAAGTGCCTTGATAACGCCTGACAAGTTGGCCAGGTCGGCGGGGATTATCATGGTGTTGTTCTCCTTTGCCAGCTTGCCGAACTCGTTCAGGTACTGCTCTGCCAGACGCAGGCTCACTGCATCCTTGCCACTGGGTGATTCGCCGATGGCGTTGGCAATGGTGCGTATGCCTTCTGCGGTGGCCTGTGCGACCAGCCTGATTTCCTCGGCGCGGCCTGCAGCCTCGTTGACGCGCTTCTGGCGTTCACCTTCGGACAGCTCGATTGCCTCCTGCTTGACACCTTCCGCCCTGTTGATGCGGGCCTGCCTTTCACCTTCGGATTCGGCGATGGATGCGCGCTTTTCGCGTTCTGCCCTCATCTGCTTCTCCATGGCATCCAATACGGACATTGGGGGCTTGATAGTCTTGATTTCGTAGCGGGTGACCTTCACGCCCCATGGATCGGAGGCTTTGTCCACTTCGGAGCAGATTGCCGCGTTGATGGTGACGCGCTCCTCGAATGTGCGGTCCAGCACCAGCTTGCCGATTTCTGAACGCAGTGTGGTTTGTGCCAGCTGTGAGCAGGCGAACATATAGTTCTGGATGCCATAGCTTGCCTTGACTGGATCCATGATTTGGAGGTAGAGGATGCCGTCCACATCCACGATGATGTTGTCCTTTGTGACGCATTGCTGTGGTGGCACGTCAATGGTGATTTCCTTCAGGTCTCTCTTGAAGGCGATTCTGTCAACGAATGGAATAAGAATGTGCATTCCAGCGCCAAGTGTTTCCCTGTAGCGTCCCAGTCTTTCAATCAGATAAGCCTGTTTCTGGGGCACGATGCAGACGCAGTTGAAAAGTCCAATCAGCACTAGTATTACGATGATTGTTGCAATGATGATCATTTTTTTCTCCGTTTGTTTGTTGGTTGGTTATCTTTAAATCAATTACAAAGGTGTGACGATGAGAGTGAGGTTTTTCTTTTCCAGGATGACCACTGTTGTGCCTTCAGGTATTTCCACATCTGCGCTTGCGTTCCAAAGGGAGCCGTGAAGTTCTACTTTGCCTTGCTGCGCTGGTGTGATTTTCTCGATGACCTGGACTTTTTCGCCGATGATGCCGTCATTGTCCACATCCGTTTCGCATTTGCCAGTCATTTTGGTGCCAATCATTGACTTTGGCATGAAGCGCCTGCAGACAAATAGGAGGATTGTGCCAAGAATGCAAGTCAAAATAACCCAAATTGAAAATGGCACTCCTGGAATGATTGCCTGGAGTATTCCCACAATTATGGTAGCTGCTCCAAAGAAGAAGATAATGAAGCCTGGAATCATGAATTCCGACAGCATTAGAAGAAGACCGACACTGATCCAGATGTAGATTGAATGCATGTTACTTGCTCCTTGAAAAATGAGATGCGACAAAGTTCCTTGCCTGCGCCAGTTGTTCCCGCCCGTCGAACGAGGTCAGGATAGGCAACTGTCTTTGTGCATCCCGCCATATACCATTTTTAGTCTCAATCACTAGTTTGTCATTGACCGCGCTGATAGATACGAGTTCCGCCTTTGTGCCCTCAATGCGAAGGTAGTGGTACTCGAACAACACAAGCGTCGCCACTGGAATCTCGCCAAACCTGTCCTTGAACTCCTGTTTCAAGTCATCCAGAGCCTTGGTGTTTTCCGCCGAGGCGATTCTCTTGTAGCAGTCAATACGCAAGGAAACTTCAGGAATATACACCTCTGGGATGCAAACGCAAGTCCTTCCGTTGTCGGAAGAAAGGGCGAATGTCAATCTGTCGAACACAAGTTTGCATTGCAGCTTTTGTATTTTTCTCTTGCCCACATCAAGAGCCTTGATTGCATCCTTCAGGAGGCTGCAGTACAGTTCGAAGCCGACTGCCGCGATGTGCCCGCTTTGTTCGACACCGAGGATATTTCCAGCACCACGTATCTCCAAGTCCCGCAACGCCAGGCGGAAGCCAGCGCCCAGCCCTGAATAGCGGCGTATTGCCGCCAGGCGCTCGCGGGCATTCTGCGCTAGCGCGCCCATTGGGGGCAGCAGCATGTACGCGTAAGCCTGCTTGTTGTTGCGGCCAACGCGGCCACGCAACTGGTAAAGGTCCGACAGGCCGTAGCGGTCCGCCCTGTCTATGATAATGGTGTTGACATTCGGCATGTCCACGCCGCTCTCCACGATAGTGGTGCAGACAAGCACGTCGATTTTCCTTTCCACGAAGTCCAGTATAATCTTTTCAAGTTCGTGCTCGTTCATTTTGCCGTGTGCCACGGCTACATTTGCCTCTGGCACAAGGCTCTTGACCAATTCGCCTATGTTGGCAATGGTGGCGACGCGGTTGTATAGGAAGAATACCTGGCCGCCGCGTTCAAGTTCCCGCTTTATGGCGAGTTCGATGAGTTGCTTGTCAAACTTGGCGACAACGGTGGTTACGGGCAGTCTGTCAGCAGGCGGTGTTGATATGGTACTTAGATTGCGAATGCCAGAGAGACTGAAGTACAGCGTGCGCGGGATGGGGGTGGCTGTCATTGTTAGAATGTCTATGTCCGCCCTCATTTCCTTAAGGCGCTGCTTGTGGACTACTCCGAAGCGTTGCTCCTCGTCAATGACCAATAGTCCCAGACGCCTGAAATGCACATCGTCCTGCACAATGCGGTGGGTGCCGATGAGTATGTCCACTTCGCCTGTTGCTGTGGCCTCAAGAATCTTCTCCTGCTGTGATTTTGTCTTGAAGCGAGAGAGCACCTCTATTCTGACGGGGTATTCCGCCATTCTTTCCTTGAAACTGTTGTAGTGCTGCTGCGCAAGGATGGTTGTCGGTGCCAGCACGGCCACTTGCCGTCCATTAAGCACGGCTCTGAATGCGGCGCGGATTGCGACTTCAGTTTTTCCATATCCCACATCGCCGCAGAGTAGCCTGTCCATTGGCTTTTCCTTTTCCATGTCGGCAAGCACATCTGCGATAGCGGATGTCTGGTCTGGTGTTTCTGTGTATGGGAATGAGTTTGCAAAAGAGCGCTCCCATTCGGGGACTGGCTTCATTGCGTCGCCCTTTGCGTTTTCCCGTAATGCCTCCATTTTTATCAATTCCGCCGCCAGGTCAACGGCAGATTTCTCCGCCTCGTCCTTTGCCCTGCGCCAGGATGGGCTGCTTAGTGAACTCAGTTTGGGGGCGGCCTTGCCTGCGCCTAGATAGTGGCTTACCAGATAGGATTGCTCAAGTGGAACGTACAGCATTTTTTCGCTTGCAAATTCCAGCTTCATTACTTCCTGTACATCGCCGCCTGAGGTTATGCGCTGTATTCCATGATAAATGGCGATGCCATACGAGGCGTGGACGACGTAACTGCCTTCCTCCAACTCCACATCCCCCGTCAGGGAATTCTCGTGCTTGTACTCCACCGCCTTTTTGCGTCGGGTGTTTGTCTTGCGACCGAACAGCTCGCCAGAACTGAGGAGGACGACTTTCGCGTCCAGCAGCATAAGCCCGCACTCCAAGTGCTGGTTCTCTATGATTATGGGCATGGTGGCGGGCTTGCCACGTTTTGCCTCTGGCGTTTCCTTGTGTTCGGCCAGCAATTGCCTGAAGCGCTCTTCCTCGCCTTTTTCGTTGCAGCAGGCAACAACCGTATAGCCGCTGGCATTCCAGCGGCGCACCGCGTCCCTCAACTGCTGCCATTGCCATACTGCGGCTGATTCGCCTAGTTCAGGCAGGAATTTGCTAAAGTTGGCTTCCAGACTCAATGCATCGAATTTTAGAGGATTGCTCCCATTGTTGGTGTCCTCTGGGCTGACTTGCACATTTATCGGTGAGGAAAAACTGCTCTCCATTTCCTCCCATTGCTTGACAGTTTCCATGTCAAAGTAATGCAGGAGGCTGGCTGAAAAGCGGTCCTGGTTTACGAAGGTCGTGCAAATGTCCTTTTTGAAGAAACTCCTGATGCTAGTAGTTTCGCGTGCCTCGTCTCCTAGCAGGGCTGTGCCTCTTGGAACCACCTTGATTTCATCGGCGTCCTTGTGGGATCGCTGGCTGTTTGGATTGAAAAATCTTATGGAATCAATTTCATTGCCCCAGAACTCAATGCGGACTGGCGCCTCGTACAAAGGTGAATATAAATCTACTATGCCGCCGCGTTTGCTGAATTCGCCTGGAATATGTACTTCGATTTCATTGTCATAGTCTAGTTCCACCAGTCTGCCCGTCAAGTCCTCCAAATCTATTTCCATTCCTTTTTTGAGTGAAAAAGAGTTGGATTTAAATGCTTTTGGTGCAAGTGTCTGCGACAGCAGGACGGAGGGCGTCGCAAGGTAGATTGCGTTTTCGCCAGATAGGGCGGCTTGAAGCACTGCACATCTGCCTGCCTCGTTTTCTGGAATCCACATATTTCGTTGCGGCGCGACTTCTGGCATGGGCAATATGCGGCGTGTTTCACCGATGATATCGCAGAAGTCGGCCAGGCCGATTGCACAGCGTTCCATGGCAGCCGTGTCGGGAAGGACTATCAAGAGTGCGCTGCGTCTATTTGACGCCAGGCAAGCCAGGGCGAGGGGAACCAGCGATTCCTCCAAAATGGGCATTGTAAAGCCGCCCTTGGGCAGACTACGCCAGCACCATGTCTTGACTTTCTCTTTCCAGTTGTCCATCAAACAAGTTTGTTTTTATTGGAACAGGTTTCTGGAGGGTGGGACTGGGTCGTAGGTATAGGAGCAGCCCAGCCTGCGGAGACCTGCCTCGTCGCCAGGGGAGGGGATGTGTGTGAGGTGAATATCGCAGCGTTGAAGTTGTGAGAGACAGTCCAGTGCCATTTTTGCGCATGGGTTGCCGTTGGCGCTGACCA
>JAFSTJ010000241.1 GCA_017450525.1 Victivallales bacterium
CCTGCTGCTTGCGACAATCTTGCCATTGATTCGCACTTCACCTATAGTGTCCAGTGAATCTATGTTCAGCCAGATGCGTTTCTGTGCTAAAAACTCCGCGTCCACGGCAAAATGGCGGCTCCAGGTCCAGTCATATTCCCGTACCCACTGAATGTCATTTTCATTGAAGCCAACATACGGGTCTGTCGCAAGTCCTGCATCCAGCAACGCAGAACAGTTCTCCCCAGGTATTTGGGCGGAAATGGGCTGGAACCCCACTTTGTCGCATGTCAGGCTCCAGGTGCCAGCAAGATTGATGATGGACATGATTCAATTCCTTTTCTGGTTTAATTTTGATATTCTCTAAGTTCGTGTCGCCACGGAATCGAAGCTGCAGCTCCAGCCCGTTGAATACACCATCCTGATGCCAACGACGCCGTTTCCATCGCAGTCTCAATGCCTTGTTCTTGCAGTAGTTCCGCTATGAAATAACCGATAAACGTATCTCCAGCAGCAGTGGTATCCACTACTTTATCAACCCGTTTGGCGGCCACACGAATCGAGTCGTTGTAAACAGCCCCATTTGCGCCCATGGTCCTGAGTACATTTATTCCATCTGAAAAGCGATGGTTTTTCAACGCCTCCCATTCGGTTTCGTTGACAATCAGAGTGTCAGTCAATTCCAGCGGATAATCTAGGACAGCATCGGTCATTGGCGCAGGATTAAAGAAGACTCTCATCCCACGTTCCGCCGCTTCATGCATGATTTCGGGAATTGATGATATTTCGTTTTGCAGCAACAGAATATCGCCTGCTTCCGCACGCGAAAGTGTCTGCCGTATGGCCTTATGCGTAATCATGTGATTGGTTCCAGGAAACAGGACTATCTCATTTTCACCAGAATCGGCGACCTGTATCACAGCGTGCCCACTGGGCTCGCATTCATCAACTATGACTGAAGAGCAATCAACGCCACTTTCACGCAACGTGTCTATCAGGAATATGCCATCCTTACCAATCACTCCTGCATGAATTGTCTGCGCTCCAGCACGAGCCAGCGCGATGGATTGGTTCAGGCCCTTGCCACCAGCGAAACGTGAAAAGCTCACGGCAGGTATTGTTTCTCCTGGTCGGGCAAAATCATGTACCCGATAGACATAATCTATGTTCAGCGAACCGAAGTTTATGACTTTCATAGGTTCTTCCCCCTATGGTTTAGCAAGGCTGTGCCGCTGATTGGAAAGACGCCAGTTTTTTGAAGAGATCCGCAAATACAGCCTCGCGATTCAGCGATGTTACCGCAGTTATGTCATGGCGTCCAGGAGCCATGCTCCAACTCTTGTCATCGTTTAGCACAGGCGAGGGAATGACCTCGCTCCTGAAGGCCTGCGGAACGCTGAACCAAGCCACGGTCGAGATATCCCAGATGACCTTGCTGGTGATTTTGCGTTTAGTGATGAGTTCCTCACTACGCGAATAGAGAAATTCTCCGAGTTTTCCTGCTGGCGCGAGACTGGGACGGAGTTCATCCAAGGTAATGGCCAATATGGACACTACATTGCGGCAAGGTAGCCATACAAGCGGGACATTGGCGTCAAAGATCACCTGTGCCGCCCACACGTCCTGTCGCAGATTGAATTCGCCTGTCTCTGGAAAATGCAACTCATTTCCTCCAAGCCAGATTATTACAATGTCCTGCACGATATCAGGAGCAAGAAGCAGCGCGGAAGCAACGTTGCTTATCGCGGCAATGGCAAGCACATATAATTTGCTCCCTCTGGAGCGAGCAATATGCGCAAGTTCTATGATGCGCCCTGCGCCTTCCGATTCAACAGGGATGCGGCGACCTGGCAGATAACTGGCCGAGCCCTTCCAAGCAAAGCCCTCTGGCTCTTTCCCGAAAAGCGCAAGGATGCGGCAAATCTCCTCATAACTTTTTTGCATTCCCTCATTAGGGGTTGCAGCGCGGTCATTGCTGAAAGGTGCGGCAATCACAGCCTGCAAATCAACAGCATCCCTGGCAAGCAATGCGTATGCCAGCGCGAACTGGTCGTCAATTTCGTTATAGGTATCGGTTTCAAGCACCGCCATTACAGGCTTTTTGGGCATCATAAATTATTCCCTGAAAACAAACTCAACTCAAATATTTACAACACAAAATTGTTACGGAAAATTACCTGGAAAACATAAACGCAAAGATGCAAAGAAGCACTCTCATAACCTCTGCGCCTCTGCGTCTCTGCGTTAAAATGAAGCGCCTCTGCGTTATCAGA
>JAFSTJ010000242.1 GCA_017450525.1 Victivallales bacterium
CTGTCCACTCAGATGATGACTTTGTATGTGCCTGGGCCTGCGATAGTTGTTTCGCGTGCTGGGATGACGATTTCGGCGCTTGTGTTTGGAGGGATGGTGTATTCCCATTCTATGCTGCCGTTTTCAAGTTTCTTCCATGAGGAGCATATCCTGCCGCGGATTGAATCGTATTCCGCAGTGGCGGAGGCCAGTTTCGAGCCAAATATAGGCGCCAGCCTGAACTCGGAGAAGCCCAAGTCAGATGCCTGCTCGCTCAATGGCTGTATGCCGCAGATGCGGCGATAGAACCAGGACCCTACCGCTCCATACGCATAATGGTTGAAGGAATTCATACCCACATTGCCGAAGCCCTTGTCCTTGGTATAACTGTTCCAGCGTTCCCACATGCTAGTGGCGCCCTGCGTTATAGGATACATCCAGCCTGGATACTCAGTCTGCAGGAGCAGGTCGTATGCCAGGTCCACCTGGTTAATTTTCACCAGAACTTCCAGCAGCAAAGGCGTGCCCAAGAAGCCCGTCGTCAACTTGCAGCCATTGATGTCCCGTATGTCATGCACCAGCATTTCCGCGGCAAGTTTTGAGGAAGCGTCATCGAACAAATCCCAATAGAGCGCCATAAGCAGGGCGGTCTGCGTGCGTATGACTGGCTTTCCCTCTTTGTCCAGGAATGTCTTCTGTATTGCCAGCCGTGCCTCGTTGTACTGCCTCTCTCTGAGTTGCGCCTCATTTTCATCGCCAAGAAGGCGCAGCATCTTCGCAACTAGACGCAACATTCCAGCCAAATACGCGGAGGACAGATATTCGCCTGGCGTCTTGTTGGCGACGCCATTATCGTCAAAGCCAATGTACAACCAATCGCCAAAACGCGCCACATTAAGGATGTAACTGTTGCCTGAATGATGTATCTCCCAGTCCAGCCAGCGCAGCATCTGTGGCATGTATTTTCTGGCAAGGCGGGTATCGCCGTACTTCTCAAGCATGACCCAGGGGCATACGATGGCGGCATCAGCCCAGCCTGTCGCCCCTTGGAAGTCATATCTTTTAACATAATCGTATGGAGACGGCACAAAATGGGGATAGCCGCCGTTGATTGCCTGGCCTGCATTCAAGTCAGCCAGCCATTTCGTGTAGAAGGCGGCTGCGTCTATGTTCCAAGTCGCCTCGTCCGCAAAAACCTGCGTATCGCCAGTCCAGCCCAGGCGTTCGTCCCTCTGTGGGCAATCAGTCGGAATATCGACGAAGTTGCTTCTTTGCCCCCAGATTATGTTGGATTGCAGCTGGTTAAGCATTTCATTGGACGACTTGAACGAGCCAGTCTCCGCCAGCCTGGTGTGAATAACACGCGCCTTGATGTCGTCCTTCGTCAATTCGCCAGGCCACCCCGTGACATCAAGATAGCGGAAGCCGTAGAATGTGAACTCTGGCTCAAAGGTCTCCGTCTCATTTGTGCCAGAGACATATACCGTGCGCGCGGCGGCGGTGCGGAGATTGTCATAGTACAGGGAGCCATCGCTCCGCAGCATTTCGCCATGACGCACCGTAATGAGTGTGCCCTGCACATTGTTGCGCAGCGTGAACTGCTCGCGTCCCACCAGGTTCTGACCAAAATCAACTATGTACGCGCCGTTGGCACGCCTGCTTATACTGACTGGTCTCACATCCATAATGTGGGCTACAGGCTCCGAGGCGGACCACTCAATCTTGGGAAGCACAGGCATGTCCGACGCCTTCAATTCCGCAACAGGAACCCATGCTTGGGGATTGAGTGCATCAAGGGAATGCCATGCCTCGACTGTGGTGCCATCGTAGATATCAGCCTTGTCATTGGTATGGCAGTATTTGACATTGCTGCTGTCCAATGGAAGCACCTCAATGCTACCGTCCTTCTTTTCCAGGCGCAGTTCGCAGCGCAGCAACGGTTTCTCACCCCAAGTAGAGCGCTCACTGTTCC
>JAFSTJ010000243.1 GCA_017450525.1 Victivallales bacterium
AGCTGTAATCAACCGAAGTTGTACGGCCTCCATATTGCAGAGAAGTCTAATAAACTCGTCTATGCTTGCCGGACGAGTTATCAAATGAATCTCTGCATCAGCCAAATGCTTGTATATGGTTTCCGTCACTTGCTGGTACTCTCCACCTTTTTCTCTTGCAAAGGCACTCGTGGCAAGCAAGCCATTGTCCATAATCATAGTTGTCATTGACTTTGCAGTGTCAACCAAAGACTTCTCATTGGGTTGGCACATAGCGTTTTTCGCGCGTATTTGTTCAAGATTCTTCATGTGTTTTCCTCCTACAGCTCGATAAAGTTAACAGAGCAGAATCCGAGGCCGATGGTGGCATCGCCACCAATCTGCAAAATACTACCATTGTTTCTGACTTTTGCCTCCACCTTTTCAACTGCATTTACTGGGGGAGTCGTATGAATACCAAGTTCACCGAGTATGGCATAGAGCATCACCTCGGAGGGAAGCTGTTCTTGATAGAACAAGGCACCTTTGGCAACGCTGCCAATCGTATCATCGATTCTGATGCGGGCAGTCACCTCACAGGCGTTCTTGATGAAATAAGATAAAATCTCATCGCTGACGATGACAAGACGATTTGCGATTGTATCTTTCCAAAGAGGCTCGTCTGATAGTGCCTTGAAGGTATTCACGATTTCTTGATTGACTGTGCCTGTTTTAGTGAACAAGTATTCCTCCAGGACAACCTTGTCGTTATCTAGGCAGACTTCATCAGGTGCAAGGCAGGTTTTCTCATCGAGCTTTGGAAGATTTGGCATCTCTTGGCGAAAGTCTCGGTAGAAACGCTGCAATATCATTGGTGACACAATCCAGGCAAAGGAGTTTTTGGCAGAGCGAACGGGAAAAGCAACCACCCTGGCCTCGCCAACCAGCAACTCGCCGGAGCAGGATGTGTCTTGAGAATCATCGCCGAAGATTTCCCTGGCTTCTTTTCCACGCCCCAGGACATCAACCTCCTTGCCATCGACCATTTTGACGCCTGTTTTTTCATTTGGCCAGAGGTCAGCCAAAACGCCTTTCAATGAAGAGCCTGGTATCAAAGCCACGTTCGTATGGCGTTCACGGATTATGGGCGCATCAATGGCTCCGACGGAATTGCCTGCTCCAACGTGAAGCGGGGTACGAGCAAACAATGTCACAATGTTGTTGAGTTTCATAACACATTCTCCTGTTTAGATTTGATTATACCAGTTACCACAAACACCAAAACCGAATCCCTGTTCTCCGAATTCGTCTGAATGCGTGCGTCCATGCAAGGCCTTTGCCAGCATCTCGGCATTTTTTTCGTCACAGCACTCGAAGTAGAAAACAGTGCCTGCTGGCACCAGCCGTTTAGCGGCTTTCGGAGAACCCGAAACATCATCATTTATCTTCCAGCCAGAGACTACGCTGTATTTGGGAATACGAGCCGCCACCAGCTTTGCCTGGATTTCAGGAGCAGTGCGAAGCTCTTCTCGCCATTTGTCTCGTGGCTTGGAGCCTCTTTCAACCTCCTGCCTCAAACGGACATTTCCCGTGGAAGCATCCACGAAACCCGGAAGCCATCCTGCCAAAAAGCTGGCGGGAGTAAGGAGAACCCACTTGAGGTACTTTGTTGGTTTGACAGATGGCAATGCAAGATTCTCTTGCTTCATCTCTTTCTGCCGAACCACGCCCATTTGCCCACCAAGAATCATACAGTCAAACACACCTTTCTTCAATGCCACTGCCATCATATCCACCTTATTCTGCCCCTGATAGCCAGAAGCCATGTAAGAAGCGTAGATGCGCAATGCCACATCTGGATTCAGACGCATATATTCTGCCGAGTAGATTTTCTCGTCATCAACTGATTGCGTTGTGGAGTTAATGCCTATGCCAACCCGTTGCTCCGTTAAATAGAACTCGGAATTCTCGGTTGTCATAATAGAAACGTCACCATTCAGGTATTTTTGCAATTCAGTCAAACTAATCCAGTTTCCAGGTGTCTCCTTTGACGGCGGAAGCGACGATGCAACAAGTTTAGTCAGAGGCTTGGGAAGGTTGTTTTCTCCGTCATTGTCGATAATGAGCATATATCCGTATTTCTTTCCGTTTGCATCTATTTGCAGATCAGCAGGTACAGAAAAGAACAACTCCCCATTTTTAACTGGGAAGGGACCAACGCTCCGTACTCCACCAAAGCTGAATCTAACTTTTCGTCCTTTCTCCCTGTTTCTTTCTTCATGCCTATTCAAATGGATATGCGTAGATTCTATTTCCTCCACTTCCTTTGCCAAACTACGATGCATGGTGTTAATCAAAGCAGAGTTCATCACAGAGGGCAGAGGCCAATTCGCGCCCTTCCCTGGAGTAGAGCCGCCTGGCTGTCGTCCGTCACCAAAATAGAGCAAATCTCTTGGTTCAAAGTCAATTCTGTAATTCATAACTCACCATTCCTTCCTGTTTCTTTCCAGAAATGCAGCAACAAGGAAGAGCTTTCCAAAATCGGCAAGTGCATCCTTGCGCGAAGAAGCTTCAAGAAGAAGGTTGTCGAGGTAAGCGACGGCCAGTTCTCGAAGGGTTTTCTTGTCATTTCTAGTCAACGGATTCTTATCTTCCTCTGGAACATCTTTCATCTGCTGTCTAAGCACATGCTCAAATTCGCTGAGAAAAACCTCTTTGGGGGTGAAACCATCCATGAATACACCATCCTCAAAGCCATAACCATCTAAAAGGGCTGCCAGCGCATAGGGGAAACGCGCCCCTGCCGCATCAGTTTCGAGTTCACGTAGTGCCGTGTACTTGTTGTACAGTTTCAAAGCGCCTGATGTCCATTTTGCGCCCCAGTGGACGATTTCGCCGCTGTGCTTGAGGAGCGAAACTGCCATGGCAGCTCGGCCATAGTGTTTTTTTGCTCGGGCTTCTGCGTTTCTCGCCTCCGCGACTATGCTTTGCAGTGGATATTTATAATGCGCCACGGCAATTCCGCAGGAGACATCGGCGCAACATCCTGGCACTAGAAGCATTCCATGTTCAGTGGCTACAAAACCTGGTTGTGTTGTCGCCATCTGTAAACAGCTGTATTCTGGAACGCTGCTTTCAAGAAAACTTCCATCTCCACGAAAAAGACCTCGCAAAGCACTGGCACATTCAAGGGCACGGTCTGCGGGAAGCATCGCCATAACATCATCTCCACCAGCATAAATCAATTGACCATCATAGTGGCGAACCACTGGCTCTGCAATGTAATTGGAAAAGTTGGACAATGCTTCCGAAAACTGGAGATGCCATGATGGTGTCAAGGCACGCCTGATGCCATCATATCCATATTTGCTAAAATATTCAACAGCCTTTCCCGCAAGAAGATGTTTCAGAATAGGAGCCTTTTCGCCGCTTAGCCATTTTCCCATACTGTCGCCATCTAATGCGATTACCGCCACGTATGGGCTGTTGCTTTCGCCATTCTTTCTTCCATGTTTGTTCAATTTAGCCACTTCCTGCACAGAGTCAAACCGAAGAGCTTTTTGAAAAGCTTTTTTGGAGATGCCAAGATGGTAAAGTATGTAGCTGTCTTCGCCTGAACACCATAAGCGTTTGATAATACTAATGGCGCCATAGCTTTTTTCATTGTTGTTGAAGAACCAGTTAACGTCATCTTTGAGTTGGCCTTTAGGTGCAAGCATCTTTTCCCAAAGCTTTTCCGAACCAATAACCTCCTCCATGCCAGTCAAGGCATCTTTAGGTGTTCCTTCTTGTTCCTTGTCTGTTTTGAACGCTTCAAAATCCCGTGTATTTCTGCGGGCTGCCAGCCTGTACTCTGCCTGGGCATAGTTTAAGGCCCAGGCTATGCCCCAGCTTTTTAGGTGAGTTTTTGAAGAATCAGTGTAAAAACGTTCATTCCGTTCCTCTACAGGCATCTTTTCCTGCGCGAACTTCAACATTTGTTTGATAATGTCCAGTTGCGATTGTTCAGGAAGGAGTTCTGCTTTCTTCAATATCACATCAATGTCCGTGTCAACAGGGAAAACCTGCCAAGTAATCTCTGAATGGAGGCTGACTTGACTTCTCCAGCGGGAAATCCACTTGTCTTCAAAGAGAATATCCTTCTCCTTTGCCAATTTTATAAATCGTTCAAGGCAATGCTCGGATATTCTTTCCAGTTCATCTCTGAACGCCTTTTCAGCCTTTTCTGCAAGTTCTTTTGCCCTCCAAGCAGGAACAAGTGCAAAAAAACGATTTGGAAGCGTAGGATTTGTAAGAACTTCTGCAGCATCATCGCGATGTCCATATAGGCATTGCCAAAGTGTTTCTTTCTTCCCGTCTTTGCTGGAAACCCAAATAGTATCACAAAAATCCTCTTTGTTGAGAATATCAAAGATACCATTTCCACGCAAGGCTGGAAAAACGATGCTGTCGGGGCCGCACTCATCGGTGATAGCTTTGATAGCTTTGCCCATTAGCCAGGAAAGCATATAGGAACCGCTCCACAAATCACGTGTTGAACGGGCTGCAGCAACAAAGCTCTGGACTGGGCCAGCCTGGAATATCAGGAAAGCTGGTTCAATCATGCCAGAAGCAGTATTGTGACATCCCTCCAGGGCAGCTGTAATATCAAGATGCGTCCAAATGGTGTGGTCAGGCAACCGTGTATCAGCTGGGAAATATGCCAATTCAGGCTTCTTTTGCGAACAGACCTCCCTCCATCTACGCCAGTATAGGAAGAATTTTTGCCGTGTATCTCCTTGAATGGTATCTATAGCATCATGTATTATTTCCTCATAGACCGCATTGCTGTCAAGGGATAGGTTTAACCAGTTGTCATCATCATCTATAAATGGATGACGAAAAGTATGGTTTACTGTTCCCTCAAAACTTGAAGCTGCCACACGTTTAGGAAAGGGGAAACGCTCAATCGCCGCATCAAGACTGTCTGCCTCTTTTACTCTTTCATCAATCCCTTTCTCATCAGGGAGTTCAGAATGGATAAAACTGGCTGCAATCTCTTCGTGCCTTGCAATATCTAATGCCTTGCAAGGCGGGTCGTGAAGATATGCCATCAGTTTTCTTTTCCAGTATTCGTCTGTTTTCATAGGCCTCCTTTTGTTATTTAGTTACAGTTCAACGACCTAAAACTAATATTTCTTCACATTATCTTCTCTGCAGTGCTGATTGAACGAGGAAGTACACGAGTAGGCGAAGCGAATTGTTCATGGCATCGACAATTTGGTCACCTGGCTTGCTTCGATGGAGCCCCTGGATTTCGCACGTAAAGATGCCCTGTTCGTCCTTTGACAACTTGGAGACGCGGACATCGGCGGTGGGAGCGTCCGTGATAATCTTAGCAAGGACACGGTCGGCCAGACCATGTTCTCGCAGGGCCTCCCTCCAGGCCTCGAAAACATGAGGCTTGTCCTTGCGGCAGAGGATGATAAAGTATTCGCACTGCTCCATCATGGCATGGTTGCCCTGCTGAATGCGTTCAGGCGCAAACGATTCCCCTTCCTTGGGATGCTTGCCGCCAGGCATGTCGGCAAAGAGCAAATCCATGGTTGTCTTCATCGTGGCAAGGTCCTGTGTGACCTTTGCCTCCTTCTCCTCATCCCATTTTCCCTTGTATTCGTTACGCAACTTGGTTACCTGCTGGCGTACCGTCTCGTCTTCAGATTCCGTGCCATCCAGATACCAATTGGGAGTGGGAGATGCCATGTCGCAATCGTAAACCCAGGCGTCAACGCCATCTGGATAACACTTTTTCACCGATAGGAAAAAGTATTTGGAAAAGACGGATTTGCCGCTATTCGGGTCTCCTACGACGCCAACGGCTATTCCATGTCGCTGCCCGATTGCTCTTAGTTCCATCTTCCCTGCATATGCCTCGCAGAACGCCATGGCATAACCAATCTTCGGCTTTTCAACGCGAATCTCATCATAGCCCTGCAAGGCAGCTGCAATCCCCAATGCCGCATATTGCTCCTGGCACCCCTTGCCCGTGATTATCAGGATTGGGCTTTGCTTTCCCTCTATGAGTGCGGCTGTAGTCAACTGCGCGAGAACATCATCTGGCCAATAGCCTTTTGCCGATGGCCCTGGCAGCAATTCCGCCAAATCCAAGCCGTTGCCTGGCGTGAATCTGAACCATTCCTTGCGTTCGCTTACCTTGTTTTCACGCACATAAAGGCACACTGTCGGATGTGTCCCAGTTTTGTTCGTATAAGTAATGGATTTTGCGTTGAAGCGTACTAGGTAGAAGCCCAGTGCTGCGTATGCTTCGTTCGGGGCTTTCCCATCTATGAAGACCTCCATTTCTTTCACCATTTCCTTCAATTGCAGAAACGGTGCATAATCTTTATCCTCCTGGACACGCTTCGACACATTGTTGTCCTGCGTATCAAAGTTAACCGTAACCAACCGCTTCGCCTCATCGACGGTGCAGGTGAATATCTTTTCCTCTATGACTCTGGACATTTCCTAGCTCCTAGTGTTTGGCAATAACTTGGCTATGATGTAGCAGAATCCATGCCAATAGCATCATTCCCCTCTGAAATCGTGCTTGATATGGTGCTTTTTCATCTTGTATTTCAGCGTCTGGTAATGGCCGAGACCAAGATAATCAGTGGCTTTTGATACATCATGCGGGAAAAGGCGGATGGCCTCCTCAATATACCGCTTCTCAATCGCCCTTAAATGCTCTTCAAGGTTAACTGGTTCCCCAGAGACAAAAGTAGTCTCCGCCATTTCCACGCAGTCCGAACTCTCTTTTGCCTGGGGAATATCAAGAGCTTCGGGATCAATCACCGCTTTATCCCCACTCATGATTATCGCTCTTATTATGACATTTCCCAACTCACGGACATTACCTGGCCAATCATAGTTCTCCAAAGCCTTTTTTGCTTTAGAAGACAATCTCTTATCTTTATAATCTTCTCCTCTTTGTTTCCTGAAGTTTTTGTTGGCACGTTCCAAAAGCGCATCTGCTATATCTGAAATGTCCTCTTTTCTTTCACAGAGCGATGGTATCCGAATGATGACCGTTCCGAGACGAGCAAACAAGTCGGCACGGAAGCCCGTTTTTTCATCATCAATATCCCTGTTTGTCGCGGCAATGATGCGCACGTCCGATCTGATTTCCTCAAAGCCACCCAAGCGCATGAAAACACGTGTGGTCATGGATGTCCCATTAGACTTACTCGATGAACCTGCCTTGTCATTATCCTCTTCAGGAGGCTGCAAGGCCCTTAACAGCATCGCCTGCGCAGCAGGAGGACATTCTCCTATCTCATCCAGAAATAGAGTACTATGGTCTGCCTTCATAAATAACCCATCATTTTGCTTGGAGGCACCAGTAAACGCGTCTTTCTCATGTCCGAAAAGCACTGAAACGGCAGTCCCTTCATTCAATGTAGCCATGTTGACATTTAGCATTTTTTCGTTTTTTCGCTGGCTTTCCCCATGAATTGCCTTGGCAAACAGCTCCTTGCCCGTGCCAGGCTTTCCCAGCAGCAGAACATTGACATCATATTGGGATGCCATGCCAGCCAGACGTTTGCATTGCTTAATCGCATCACTTTTACCCTTGATGTATTCGTCAAAAGTCGGCAAGATGTCAGCAAGAATCTCCTGTTGTTTACTTTTCAATTCCGCATAGATGTTAAACGGGACTTCAACACGATGGATACTGCGCATTTTCTTCTCTCCTGTTTCCTGGAGGAAGATGCTTCCATCAAACGTGGTTTTACCAAGCAGAACCCAGCATGCACACATGACCGACGTGCCAGAGGAAAGCAACAGATGCCGTTCATTCTCTTTATGCGAATCATACACTTCAAGAGTCTCTCTGCACTGGTTGTAAACTTCTTCAAAATCCTTGCCGTTCTCCAATACTACTGGTCTGACACGACATTCGAATGATTTATCCTTTTTCAAACAATCTTCGTAGGTATCAATGAACTTTGCTGCTTTTTCTTCCTGTTCCTTGCTGCGAAAATCCATTAACAATACCACTAAATCGTAGGCTTCCGCCTCCCATGCCAAGCGGAATGAACTGGCCCTTGAATCGTCTGGTTTAGTAATCCCATTTGCTTTAATATAGTCATCAATCGCAGGTGCCAATTCAGGATGAGAGGTTTTGGCTTCCTGCAACTCACGTGCACCAATCCAACCGAATAGTATCTTGGACTTTTTGGGTGGTTTCTTCATTTTCTTTCTTTGACTGTAGGAGCTTTTGCGGCAGGTGATTGTTCACCAAGGGGATAACAACAAAGTGCATGAGGTGAATCTAGAGGTAATCTCAAAACTAGCGCATTCACGATGGGAGTTTTAAAATTACCTCTATATACTGTAAGGTGCCTAGCTGCCGCCTTTCTAGAG
>JAFSTJ010000018.1 GCA_017450525.1 Victivallales bacterium
CGCCCCCATCGCAGCCGCCGGCTTTAGCCGGCGGAAAGGGCACTTCGTGGTTTACTTGCCCCCCTTGTTTGTTATATTCCATACAGAAAAACTTAACATTCAATCGCAAAATCAACATGGAATATGGCAACCGAAGAAATTGAATTGAAGACGGCAAGGGATGCCATCCTACATAACTGCGCGGCATTTCTTGATGAATATCTTGCCAGGCAAAGAAAAGACGAAGCCCTCCCCCAATTTTTTAGCCAATATGACTACACGGTTGATGCTTACATCGATGAGTTGAAAAACGCCGCGACTGCTGGCCTGCGGGCTGGATTTCGCATGGCGGCAAAAAGGGCAAACCTAAATGTGCCGCGAAACAAGGCATTGGAAAAGGAATGGACCGATTTCCTTATCTGGTGGCTCAAGTACAAGATGAATGCCATCAACTTCAAGTGGTTCAGCGTGGAGCGCGAGCCACAAGGCTCAATTGAATGTGCGCTTCTCAATGCGCAGCCTGAAGCCAAGGTTCCCTCAAATTTCTTCAACAAACTCTCGCATCGTGCATTTGAACTTTACCGAGCAGCGAAGAGCGGCCCCTATGCCGAGCATATCAGGGGCGAACTGCCAATTCTATTTTTCGGGAACCTAAAAGAATACCTTTACTCCGATATTCGAATACTGACATTGGGCAGGGCGCCTTCTTTAAATGAGGTGACAGCAGGAACCGCGCGCTTCCGTGAATCGGAGACAGACTACTCCACCATGTTTCTGCCAATGCCCAGGCCTTGGGAAACCAACCAATATCTGGGCGTATGCAACGGATATTTCAAGCGCACCCCTAATTGGGATTATTTTCAGCACTTCAATCCTCTTCTGAAGGAATTGCTTGCAAGTTATATTTGCGAAAAAAACCGCAACGCGATAATACGAAATCTACGCAAATGTCGCCGTGAGGGACTTATTCCAATGGAATTGCCACTCAACATCGCAGTGCACTTCAACTACTGCACACCCCTTGTCCTGGACAATCCATGGGACGCATTCAACGAGAGCGAGCAAAAGGCCTTCAGCCTTGAAGAGGCCTTCCCCGAAATACTCAAGGCCCTGGCTCCAGACATAATACTCTGCGACTTTGACATAAAGGAAACTTTCCTGGCGGAAGGCGCAAATGAAACCACCATTCCTGCTGACTGGGAATTGTCAGAACGCTACCGCGGCACCACAGCCTACCTGCGCGGAAAATCGCAATACATTCTTGTGCTGGATTAAAGCAATCCGCAAAGGTAGGAAAACGCATTCTCTAGGCTGTCTGCGGTATAATCCGCCTTGGCATCTGGCTTGTTCAGGCCAGCAAGGCGGATCTGCACTGTTTTGAGGTGAAATGCCTTGCCCATATCAATGTCCGCCTGGGAATCGCCTACCATGGCAGAGCGTTCCAAATCAACCGCAAATTTTGCGCATGCCTGCTCCAGCATGCCAGTACGGGGCTTGCGGCAGGCGCAGTTGTCATCAGGTGTATGGGGGCAGAAGAATATATCGTCCAGCACACCACCATCTTGCGCTAATAGTTCCTTCATGCGGGCATTCACGGCCTCCAATTGCGCCAGAGTAATTTTGCCGCGCCCTATGCCCGATTGGTTAGATATCACAATAATGCCGAAGCCCTTCGCCCTCAAACGCGCCAAGGTGCGCCCCGCACCAGGCGTGAGCCGCACCTTGTCAGGCACGTTCAGATATGGCACGTCATATATCAGCGTGTCATCCCTGTCAATGAATACGTAGGGCTTCATATTTCAAGTTGTCTGTGGACTGTGGACTGTGGACTGTGTTTAACTCTGGACTATGTTTAGTGGACAATCGTATGCTGTCCACTGTCCACAGTCCACTAAAAAAACTACCTCCAAGGCTTCAGGTTCCAGACCTGCTTGCTGTATTCCAGGATGGTCCTGTCGGAGGTGAACTTTCCTGCGCGCGCCACATTGAGAAGCGACATCTTGCGCCACGCCTTCTGGTCGCGGTACAGCGCCGCCACCTTGTCCTGTGCATCGGAATAGCTGCGCAAATCGGCGAGTTGCATGTAGTAATCGCCAAAGTCCAGCAGCGTTTTCACTATAATGTCAAAGGTGCCAGGCGAGAGCACGCTGAAGACAATGTTCTTGATGGTATCAATCACCCTCTGGATTTCAATGTCGTTGTAATAGACTTCCTTGGGCGAATAGGATGTGCGTCTGGCCTCGACTTCCTGGGCATTCATTCCGAAGATGAATATGTTCTCTGGCCCCACTTCCTGGCGAATCTCCACATTGGCGCCATCCAAAGTGCCCAGCGTGATTGCGCCGTTAAGCATCAGCTTCATGTTTCCAGTGCCAGATGCCTCGGTGCCTGCCAGGGAAATCTGCTCGCTCACATCGGCGGCAGGAATAATGCGCTCCGCCAGGCTGACACGATAGTCAGGCAGGAACACAACGCGCAATTTGTTGCGTACCTCTGGATTTGAATTGACCGCCTCGGCGACGGCATGTATCAGGCGTATTACCTGCTTTGCCGTGGCATAGCCAGGCGCCGCCTTTCCAGAGAAGATGAAAGTGCGTGGCACAATGTCCAAATCTGGATTGTCAATCAGCCTGTTGTACAGCATGATCACATATAGCACCAGCAGCAACTGGCGCTTGTACTCGTGAAGACGCTTGATCTGCACGTCGAAGATGCTGTCCACATTCACATCCACTTCCAGCGTGTCCTGGATAAGTTCCGCCAGCGCAATCTTGTTCTGGCGTTTGATGTCCGCAAAGCGGGTCATGAAGTCATCGTCATCCTGGAACGCCTCCAGTTTCTTCAACTGCGCCAAATCTGTAATCCAGCCCTCCCCTATCTTCTCGGAAATCAGATTGGCAAGCGCGGGATTCGCGTTCAACAGCCAGCGACGCTGGGTGATACCATTGGTCATATTGCAGAATTTTTCGGGCCACAGGTCCGAGAAGTCCCTGAATATGCGGGTGCGCAATATGTCCGAATGTATTTCTGCCACGCCGTTGATTTTGCTGCATCCAACCAGGGCAAGATGTGCCATGCGAACCGCCTTGACTGGCTTCTCTTCAATGATGCTCATACGCGCCAGGCGACCAATGTCTCCAGGATAGCAATATGATATCAGCTTCAGGAAACGCCCGTTGATTTCGTAGATGATCTGGATGTGACGGGGCAGCAGGCGCGAGAAACGCGTCAAAGTCCACTTTTCTAGTGCCTCGGGCAGGATTGTGTGGTTGGTATATCCCACGCAGGAGACCGTGATGTTCCATGCCTCGTCCCAGTCGATATGCTCTTCATCCACCAGCAGGCGCATCAATTCAGGTATCACCAAGGTGGGATGAGTGTCGTTCAACTGGAAGAACACCTTTTCAGGCAGTTTGTGCAGGCTGTTGCCGCGGGAGATATGGCGGCGAAGCACATCGCGGACTGTGCACGCCACAAAGAAGTACTGCTGGCGCAGACGCAGCTCCTTGCCCTGGTCGATGTTGTCATTGGGGTACAGGACACGGGTAAGGTTCTCCGCCTTCACCCTGGACTGCACTGCATCCACATACGAGCCCTTGTTGAAATTCTCCAGGTCGAATTCATTGTCCGACATGGCCGACCACAGGCGCAGGGTATTCACGGTCTTGGCGCCATAGCCAACCACGGGCACATCGTAAGGCACGCCCTTCACGCGGTCTAGAGGCAACCAGCACCATTCTTCCCTGCAACCATTGTCCACCACTTTGACTTCACCGCCAAACTGCACATAGACTTCTCTTTCAGGACGGCGGAACTCCCATGGATAGCCGTACCTAAGCCAGTTGTCAGGCTCTTCTATCTGTGCGCCATTGACGATTTTCTGGCGGAATATGCCATAGTCGTAGCGAAGGCCATATCCCATGCTGGGCAGATCCAGCGTGGCAAGGGAATCCAGGAAGCAGGCCGCAAGACGGCCAAGACCGCCATTGCCAAGACCAGCATCCAGCTCATAGTCCTTGGTTTCCTCCCAGGTGTACTGCGTATTCTTCAATGCCTCGCGGCAAACCTCCTCCATGCCCAGATTGATTACATTGTTGGAAAGCAGACGGCCAATAAGGAATTCCAGCGAGAGATAATAGACCTGCCTCTGGTTGGTGGCGATATAGTTTTCATTGGTGTTCTGCCATGCGTCCACAATCTGGTCCCGCACCGCCAGGGAAACTGCCGTATAGTTCACCAAAGGCGTGACCTGCCCTTCCACTGCGGCCAGCGTGTAGCGCAAATTGTGCAGATAATCTTCCTTGAACTTCTTGACCTGGGCCTTGAACGCCTCTGTCTCACTCTTCTTATGCTGAACAGACATATAATCTACTGCTCCTTTTGACCTCTTTGAAACCACATTAAAATCACCTTAATTTATCATAATCTTCAATATATTCTAGAGCCTTGAAGCATAACAAAACTGCAACATATCAAAAAAGCCTAAATAATCAATCTCCAGCCTCGCTGCTTGTTTTTTCAGGAGATAATGCCATATTACTTGCAATTTAACAAAGGTGCTGGAGAGATGGCTGAGTGGCCGAAGGCAACGGTTTCGAAAACCGTCGTAGGCTTTTGCCTACCGTGGGTTCAAATCCCACTCTCTCCGCCATTTTTTTTGCCCATTTTCAATCTACGTTTCGAAAAGAAAACATCAGACAGACAAGAGTTTCTGCCAGCGCTGTAGAAACTGTTTTTATTGATGCGCGGCGATAATGATTGTGAATTTCTTTGTAATAGCTTGTGATTTCATCATCATAATCGCCGCAGTACATCCGATAGCAATATTGTTAGGCTAGAAATGCACAGCGCATCCGCTTCAAAATCCAAGAAACCGCACAGGAAAAAACGATTTCTCTTTTGTGCAAGCGGAAACGCCTGATTTCTCCAATTCGGCAAACTCACTTCTTTTTCTTCTGTACGGGACGGTAAACGATTTTGACCTTCGTACTATTACGAAATGCATTTGGGTGAATCTTGATACCTTTGGAAAGTTCCACTGTTTGAAGTATATGGCAATTGCAGAAAACACCGTCAGGCAGTTCTGCAACGCCGTCCGGAATCCGAATAGATTTCAGGTTGTCGCAGCAGGCAAAGGCTGCTTCGCCAATGGAAGTCAGCGATTCGGGCAGATTGATACTGCAAATGTTGGTATAAGCAAACGCATCCCGCCCGATCCGAGTCACTCCTTCCGGCAGGATCACAAGCTTCAAATTTTCGCTGCATTCGACAAAGGCTTCCACGCCTATTGCGGTGACCATATCCGGGACTTCATAAGTCTCCGATTCTTTTCTCCAGCCATACTTTTTCAGCATCCTGTAGTTGTTTCCGAACTCGATCCAGTCATGTTCATCCTGAGCGATGCGGAGTTTCTGCTCTTCCGTCAGTCCAGCCTTTTTCCCTGTTTTCTTCGGCGCAGGAACGCTCTGTTTTCTGCTCAAGCCGTATTGCGGATGGGCAAGCAGATATTCATTGAACTGTGCCGCTGCCTTCAGATTTACCAGAATGGATTTATCGTCGCAATCCACCCGCTTCTTGACCGATTGAGGCATATATTTTGCCAAACTGCCGTATGTTTCGGCAAAGGCGCGGAATGTTAATTCCTCCCAGCCGCTATAAGGCGCCAGAGGCTTGTCAAAGGAGTATTCACGCTGCAGCAGAATTGCCATAATTTCCGGCGTCAGAAATCCCGTTTCGAAAAAGACCGGCACGAGCCGCCCCGTCTGGTCCCAATCAAGAATCAGTTTATGAAGCGGATACCGCTCCAGCGCCCGCCATTGTTCCAGAAAGGCTTCACGCTTTTCGCCTCCCTTACCCGCGAGCAGTGAGGCCAGTGAGTCAAGAGAGATAGATACCGCATCATGCACGATTTTTTTGCACCAGAACTCATAGACCATCTCCATGTCCAGCAAAGGCAAGAGGTCGATATGGTGATACAGCGCAGCAAAAAGTTCCCAATTCTCCGCATTCAGCAGCGCGTAGGCGGCTTTTGCCGCCATTTCCGTTCCTTGGGCATCCAGCACTTTGCAGAGCGCGGCGGCATCATTTTTCAGAATGCAATCCTGAACGGCATCCGGCAATTCCGGTTGAGGCAGAAAATGTTTTTTCTTCGAGCGAGTGCTGTTGACCGCATAGGGGTTGCCGACCACACCGTAATTCAGAAAATAGAGACCTTGGATTCTTTTGTCCAAGGCATTTTCATTCAGAAATTTGAACAAAGGGCAATCAAAAAAGAGGTATGCCGTGGAATATATGAGGACATCCCGCCAGTCCAGACATTCTGATTTTTCCCCGCTGAAAAACTCGATGACAGGCGCCAATTCGTCGAAATGCTCCAGAACCAAGGCGAAATCGAAGGATCCATGAGAGGCTGCGACCGCCGCCGCTGCAAACTCCCCGTACATGATGCTGTGTTCGTACTTGAAATTCTCTTTCTTCGCAAAGAACTGCTCCACAAGTTTTTTCAGATGTTCTTTCTTTTCTGGGGTGATGTCGGGAATGCTGACTTTCATAATGGCTCCTTTTCGTGTTTAGTTTAAATAATATTCGATATCCTGAACTTTTGGATGTCCGCTCTCCAATATGGGACAATCAAAAATCCCAGCAATGCAAGCGGCAGCGACCAGATACAGCCGACAACTGAAATCAATAATGCACATACCAGGAAATACCTGACTGTCAGGCTGGTCATTACGAGGGCTCCTTCTCCTTTTCAGCAGCAGTTCATTTTTTAATCAAAACGCCCATCAA
>JAFSTJ010000244.1 GCA_017450525.1 Victivallales bacterium
CTGGAAAGCGTGCACCAGTTCCTGGTTGCTGTCTGTTTCATTGCATTCCTGCCAGAGAATGCATGCGTCGGCGCGTTCATCCCAGGCAAGGACTGCATCCTCAATCAGCATGCGTCCCGTGGCGTATGAGGCCAGTTTCGGCAAATCGCCGAGGTTCCTGTCGATTATGCGGGACAGCACCAGCCTCTTCCCCATGATGCGCACAAGCACGTCGCCCTCATCCACACGCATCGTGAAGGAATGGGCGCCCGCGCCTGGCTTGTCGGGGTAGCCGATGGCCTCGCATAGCCTTTCCAGGGAATTCTTCATTGTCAGATGTTGTTGGAGATGCCAGTAAGGACGTTTTGCAGGCTCTTCAGCACGTTGGTGATGATGTCGTATGCCTGGTCGCGCTTGTTGGTCTCGCTCTGCAGTTCGATCATCTTCTCCTGGCTGAAACTGTTCAGCGAATCCATCTTGGATTCAATCTCGGTAAGCAGATCATCAGTTCCCAGGTTGGGGTTAATTCCAAGGGCCTGTAGAAGCGCACTTGCATTGGCATAACTTTCCGTCGTTCCATTACCATCCGTATCTACCTGCCATGTGCCGCCTGACTTGGGCTTAATATTTGATATTGCTTCACCATTCAGCCTCCTCTCCTCGATTTCAGTCAATATCTCCAGCAAATAGGTATTGTTGCTAAGTTCCCGCATTATGTCGATTACCGCCTCTTCCTTCTCCTGGGCGCGGGCCAGGCACACCACCATCACCAACTCGCTCATGGACAGCTTTCGCAGGTTGCCACTTTCGTCCTTGACGCCAGCTACCGTGTACATGTTGTACTGTGCATTTATGGCATCGTAATTCTGGAATCGATCATCATTGCGCATGGTGTCGTCGTATGCATACAACGAAACAGCGTTCATCGTTACTGACATATTCTTCTCCTTAAAACATTATGGTATTCGGTGCGGTGTTCCACCTCGTTAGTTAGTACAGATTACTTGCAACCCTCAACGCGCTTTGCCCTGCGGATTTGATGAGGTTGGTGCCTGTGGTATAGCAGTTGTCCCGCTCATTGACAAGTGACTGCAAGTCAATCATGTCCTCCTGAGCCTGGCGTGTCAATTCCTCCAACTTGTCCTTGATGGCTTTTATCGCCTTGTTGCGATTGTCATAGCTGTCCAGGTTGCCAGGAAGTGCGCTTGAATCAATCCCCAGTGTGTTGACCAGATAGTTCTTTATGGTACCCCATCCACTGGTGACATTGCCTGAGGCTATCTCACTCAGGTAATTTGAGGTCGTCTCTATCTTCTCCACATTGGGATTCATCCTGTTCATCTTAATGACGCTCCTGGCCTCCCTGTTGGCACCGCTGCGGATGCAAACGGCAGCCATGATCTGCCCAAAGGTCAGCGGATCGTCCCCATCCATGGAGTACATGTTGATGGCCTCAGCGCCTTCAAGCGCATAGCGGTTCACGGCTATCTGCACGTTTTCTATCATAATCACAAGTTCCCTATTGCATTGTCACGAGTACCAGAGATGCTGGACATCAGGTCGGAGGCGGTGGTGTATGCCTCGTCCCTGCGGTCCACCAGTGATTCCAGGCGGGACATGTCCGTCTGGGCCGAGTTGTTCTCGCCGTCGATGACATTCTTCAACTTGGAAACCAGACCATCCAGCTGCGCCTTGGTGGCATAATAGCCATCCAATCCCTTATTCATAATTCGACAACAGTCATAATCGTTCCAGTCATCCTGGTCATCATCAAAATCCCCATCATCCCAGGTTTCCCAATTATTGAAAAAAGTAAAACCACATCTGGAATCACTAAGCACCTTCGCGGTATCGCGAGTAAAAAGCTTTGGGGCTTCATCATCCCTCCCCATTGGCTCATCTGGGTCATCATCCGATTCAAAAGACGATTGCCATTTCGTGCATTCAGCCAAAGCCGTGCTCAGTTGCTCCAGCCAATTGTTGCGGTTCGTCATTCGAGTGGATAGAGGATTGACCTCGGCCTCCACCACAGTTGCACGGTCCAGAGCAACGAATGTCATCAAATCCTGCAAATCAACGGGGGTGTTAGTTGAACTTGCGGCCACATTGGGGGCGTTCATCTTGTAGTCGTTGATTTTGGTACCCCAGCGAGACTCAAAACCCTGAATCTCAACTGTTTCTATTAGTCTGGCTCCCATAGTGCCTCCTATTGCCCAATCATATTAATGATGGATCTAGCCGTATTATTGTATTTCTTCATGATTTTCGAAGCATTATTGAATGCCTCGTCACGCTTGGATATCAGCCCCTGCAAAGTGACCATGTCCTGCTGGAGGTCATTGTCCTCATTGTCCATGGCATACTCCGCATTGGCCTTCGCCGTCTCCGCATCCCCATATTCAACGTAGCAGAGTTGTATATGTAGAGTGACCATCTCTACAAGCTCATCCGTTATGTTTAAAGTCACTCCGTACTTTGCTAAAGTATCCCTTAGGCTGCGCAGCGATAGGTCACATTGGGGGGCATCTTCCGGCCAGATATCATCGGATTCATCAGCGTCCATGGCGGTAATAATCCTGGAAAGCTGCGCCACGCAGTCGCCAAGCTCCTCCAGTTTCTTCTGGCGCATCTTCAGCACTTCGCCATACGCCTCGGTCTCTAATTCAATGGCAGTGGTCTGTGCGAATGCCGCCCTTGCCATGGCCAGGTCATAAGCCTTGTGCGCTTCACCCTGGACTGTATAGTCCACCATCTGCTGGCCATAAACCTTGAGGCCGTCTATCGGAGTTGTTTCTATTAATTGCGCCATGATTCCAAATGCGGTTTCCTAAACGGGATAAACGCGGATCCCGTAACGGAATCCGCTTAAGTTGCTGTTTGGGGGTATTGCAAAACCTTCAATGCGAGCGCCGAAGCGGCGCTCACTCAGGTTGATCAAAAGCCTTGAAATAAGGTTTTGCAACAGCCCCCCCTTGTCACTTATCAGGCTTGTATTGCCTCGTGCATGGACTGGTTCTCAGCCTGCTGGACAGCCTGGAGCAGCTGAAGTGCCTTTTCGATGACATCCTGGAAACTGGTCATCAAGTCCTTAGTCTCTGCCAGTTGTTCTTCTGCCTTCTTCTCATCAGCGCCCTTTGCTGTTGCATCCGCCATTGCCATGTCAGCACCGCCGCGCACCAAGGTCTGGCCCAAGTTGCCTAAAGCCATGGTGATGTCAGAGAAGCCCTTGGTCCAAGCCTGACTCGTCTGAATATTCTCGTATTCCTCGGTGTTCTTCATTTCAGTCATCTTGCTCTCGAAGGTCATCTTCTTATCCATGAGGTTAGCCCTTGCCTGGTTAACCCTGCTCTCAAGCTGCGTGCGCTGCTGGGTGATATCAGCCGCTTCGGGATCAGCACCTTCACCTGGCACTGGATGCTCATCGTTGAAGGTATTCAAATTGCTCTTGGCAGTATTCAACTCGGTCTGCGCCGTGCTCACGTCATGTGCCGCCCCGCTAATTCCATACTGGTTGTTAAGGGAAAATTCCGCCTTCACATTCGAGACGGTCTTGGCTGCGGAGTATATCGATGCTCCGACCTGAATTAAGCAGACTATGCCTCCAGCAATCATTCCTGTCAAAGCCGCATTGCGCTGTGCGCCAGCCTGTTGAGTGATGCTGGTGATAACCTGGGCATTCTCCGCCTGGCGGATATCACGCTCGGAGTTCTTAAGTTCCTGGGCACACTCCAGAAGAAGCGCCAGCACCTGATAAACATCAAACAACACCTTCGAGCTGCTTCTCTTGGCGGGAGCAGTTTGGTCGCTTTGCTGGGTTCCATCGGCCTTCTGTTCCTCCTGAGTTCCATCGGCCTTCTGTTCCTCCTGAGTTTCCTCTGTCTTCGGTCCCTCCTGAGTTTCCTCTGTCTTCGGTCCCTCCTGAGTTTCCTCAGTCTGAGTCATTTTTTCAGTGACACCGCTGGTCAATTTGTTCACAGTCTCGTGAAGTGCATCACTGAAGGCCTGCAAATCCTCGCCACTGAATTTGAAGACCTCAGTGCCAAGTTTGTTGACAATGCTGTCAATCTCCTCAGGCGTGTAGCCTTCGGGATTCGGTGTCTCTATGTCAGGTATCGAAGGATTCTGAACCTTTCCTTCACCGCCTTCGATAAAGGTCAGATTCTTGTCCCCTATCTTACCGCTGTTATCCTTGCCTTCGGTTTTGCCAGCGCCTTCGATATTGTTCAAAAGCACATTCCAGTTAGGAGTGTTGCCTCCAATTCCATTGATTTCTGCCATGATTTTACCCTCCGTATTATGCCATCTGTCCAAGGTTGTTAGCCAGAGTGCTCTGAGTCTCAGTCTCAGTCTGCAACAAGGCGACTATGTCGGAATAGATGTTCTGGATCAACTGAAGAATGGCCTGAAGTTCTTCCTGGTTCTCCTCAAGTTGCTGGCGCAACTGCTGGAGTACCTTGGTTGCCTCGGTCAAATCCGCCTGCGCCATGCCTGATTCGTAATTCTTGAAAGTTGCCACGCCATTCGCCACGACACTGAGAAGACCAACTGCCTTCATCGCAATATCAGCAATCTTCTGGATAGTCTGCGCGGTCTGTGCCACCTCTTCCGCTACGTTTGTAAACGCAACGCTCATGCTCGCGCCACCGCAAGCAAGTGTGGCCGCCAATATGGCGACTGAAATTGCGACCTGGGCGACTATCTTTGCCGCGTCCTTGCTCATGCCCATGGATTCAAGCAAGTCGGCCAAGCCCTCCACAATCTTATCCATGGCACCCGTCTCATTAAGTATCATTGAACCCACTGCTATAACAGCAGCAGCAACTGCGCCTATGGCAAGACCGCCAGTTGCAACACAAGCCGCAACCGCAACCACAACTGCCACAGCCGCCATCAGCCAGCCAAATATCTTGCCGAAAATGCCGGCACTTGCCGCCTCGTCCATCTTTTTGAGGGATTCCTTCAATTTCTCCATGCGCTCCTTGTGCTGGGTGGAGATGTTGTCCTTCTGGGATTCAATGCGATCCTTGGCCGCTGCTTCCTGCTCCTCGGTCTGTTCCAGCTGGAGGAACAGCAACAACTTCTCCAAATCCACTTGCTTGCCTTTTGGATCGCTTGGGTTGTCGATTGCGGGTGTTCCTGTGGCGCCTGTGGCGGTTCCTGTCTCGGCACGGCTGTTTGCAGGCGTGTTGGTCACGCGCACGCTGCGGTCTGTGCCCAGAAGGCCTACAATCTCCTTCACCAATGCCTGTCCCTTTTCATTCAGATTCAAGCCCCTGGTCACATCCGCCAACTGGTCCACGTATGAAGGCTTATTAAACGAAACTTCTCTTATTCCTGGGGTATCTGGCATAGTCGTTCTCTCCTATTGGTTAATTTTTAACTGTCCACTGTCCACCCTTAAAACGGTCCC